>JAUXBM010000030.1 GCA_030619415.1 Chlorobiota bacterium | reverse complement strand
TTTTTTTTACCAACTGTAATTTACTTTGCAATTTTTGCCAGAATTATGATATCAGCCACGAAGGCAATGGCAGAGAGACGGATGATGAAGAACTGGCCGGCCTGATGCTCAGGCTGCAAAGGATGGGCTGTCACAACATCAATTTTGTTACCCCATCGCATGTTGTTCCTCAGATAATCAGTGCCCTCGAAATAGCCATCGAAAAAGGACTTTCTATTCCCCTTGTTTATAATACCAGCGCATATGATAATGTCGAAACATTAAGACTACTTGATGGTATTATTGATATCTATATGCCTGATTTTAAGTTTTGGGATAAAGCAATGGCCGGCAAAACATGTGGTGCAGATGATTACCCGGAAATTGCCCGTGCCGCACTCCAGGAAATGCAACGACAGGTTGGTAAATTGGAAATGGATAAGCAGGGGATCGCCTTGAAAGGTTTACTTGTCAGGCACCTGGTGATGCCTGAAAGCCTGGATGAAACGCGACAGATATTGAAGTTCATAGCCAGGAAAATATCACCACAGACATTTGTGAATGTTATGCCTCAATACAGGCCGTGTGGCAGGGCGGGTGAAACACCGGAAATAAACCGTCGCTTATATCGCGAAGAATTTGAAGAAGCGCTGGAAATAGCGAAGGAGGAAGGTTTGGTGAATATTCTGTAATCCTCTTACAGCCCATGGTTTAAACCAAAGGCTTTAGTAGAATTATAGTTTCAATAAAAATTGCAAAGTAATATTCCTCGGTGGATGAATATCACCCGGCCGGCCCATATATTCTTCATTAAAAATGTTTTTTGCAATCAGAGATAAACGGGTTGACGGGGCAAACAAATATGATATTCTGAAATCAAGGATCACTTTGCCCATATTATTTTTCTCGCGGTATTCCTTCATCCCGGGAAAGATCTCCTGTCCGAATATTTCTTCTTCAAAAGCTTCATCTATGCGTTCCATAAAACTGCGGTAAATAAAACTCAAACCCATTGAGAACCTGCTGAAATTAAACTCAACGTCGCCTTTAAATGAATGCCTGTAGCGATACTTGAGAATATCGTTCGAAAGCGTATCACTACTTAAATCAA
Organism: Chlorobiota bacterium; assembly: GCA_030619415.1. Classification (GTDB taxonomy): domain Bacteria; phylum Bacteroidota; class Bacteroidia; order Bacteroidales; family F082; genus JAADID01. Next base: position 9,711 of record JAUXBM010000030.1, on the reverse strand, counting down.
CCGGATCCATGTAAGTGTAACCAATAAACAGGTTAACGGGGACCTTTCCAAACGAGCCATTTCCGGTAATATCAATTTCAACACCGCTAATGCGTGCATTACCAATATTCAATGATTTAAACCCTACGTCATCCAGCGTAGGGAAGTCGGCCGAATCCGGCTTGTAAACACCGAATGTGAATTCGATCATGTTTTCATACTTTGTCCAGAATACCGCTACATCCAGGAAACCTGTCCATTCGCTTATCTTAAAACCCTGCCTCAGGCCAACCTCTGTGCTCCACCCGGTTTCAGATTCCAGATCGGGATTAGGAATAATATTGATGCTGCCAAGGCGCGTAGCCGTGTATTTTTCAGCAATGGACGGGAACCTGTAACCCTGACCGAAAGATGCCCGGATAAAAGTCGCTTTTGCCGCCTGGTAATTCAAACCTGCGCGAACCACGGTTCCAGACTCTTTATCCCGTGCGTCCATCGTATATCGTTCCCACCGCAGTCCCAATGATGCCGCCAATCTTTTGAAAAATTTGTAATCCAATTGTGTGTAAATGGATATTGTTGAATTGTAATGATCGCCGTAAAGCTGAGCATTTGTTTCACCATACATCCCGGAAAGGCCAATCGTCCAGTTCAGGTTGTTTTTAAAGACTTTTTGAAACTGGTATTCACCATAATATAAATTCGATGCATTGTTTTTGTCAGGATCATCCCCGAAATTATTGGTGTTGCGATAGAACCGCGTCCACAGGCTGTGCTTGTTATTGTTTTTGTCGAAGTAATTGACGAATGGATCCACATTAAAACGAATACCATGATTAGGTGATACGCCTGACGGATTTTGCAGATAGGCCCCTGAATCGGCATCTATCCAGATAAAAAAGTCGGAACGGTGCTGCCACTGCAAACTTGTATTTAAACCGTACGAAAATCCCTCAATTCTTTTTGGCCGGTGACGGACTTTAGCGTTCACCCTGACTTGTTCATCAAAATTATCACCCCTGTAACCCGGGTTGATATAACCATTGGCTCCCACAACAAAATCCACATCGTTAAACTTCTGGGAATGTGAAAAACTTGCTCCAGTGAAAATTGGATGACTTTCCCACCACCACGCCATCTCTTCCCTTTTTGGCTTATCGTAAAAACCGCCATACAGGTTTATTACTGTTTGCGGTTCCAGTTTTGGGTACGTTGTTCTGAAATTAATTACCCCATTAAGGGCAGAAGATCCATACAATGCTGAAGACGCTCCTTTCAGCACCTCAACCTGTTCAATATTCTCAACGGGAATAAAGTTCCATTTCGCTTCACTTTCCGCAGGAGAAAGCATCGGCAGGTTATCAACCAAAACAAGCACACGGCTTCCTGTACCATAACTGTAACCGCTTCCACCTCTGATACTTGCCTGCCCGTCGAGCACATCAACACCGGGCATATAATTCATGGTGACTCCAATGTTTACAGTATTGATATTTTCGAGGAAAGCGGGCTTCATAACACCAACTGAGACGGTAACATCCGACAAGCGTTGTTCATACTTTCCCGCAGTAATCACCGCCATATCCAGTTCAACGGATTCACTCTTCAGTAGAACATTTAATTCAATTTCATCATCCCCGGACAGCGTAATAGTCCTAACTTCGGTTTTATATCCCACAAAAGAAAAAACCAGCTTGTATTTGCCTGGTTTGAGTTCCAGTAAAAATTTCCCATTTACATCGGTAGAAACCCCGGTAACGCTGTCTGCTATTACATTTACACCGGGCAATGATTTTGATGTGGCTGAATCGGAAACCTGTCCCTGCAGGATGGCTTTTTGTGAAAAAAGCTGATTGACCGAAAAGAATAGAAAAACCATTAAGAAAGTAAAACGGAACTGAAGTTTTACCCTTGAAAACATGATTGTAGTTTAGTCCACAAAGTTTGAAAATATACTAACTGACCAAATCACTTGATTTACCGCGACCTGCAAACCAATTGTGAGTACCTTTTGTTTTTACTTTTTACAGTAACAAAATACATCCCTTCGGGCAGATACGCTGCCTCACACCTCAAAATACCCGATGTATTTCCGGGTTGATAAACCTGGTTGAAAACCACTTGCCCGAGCAGGTTGAATATTTTCAATTCTACAGGACCGTTTACTGTTTCTGCCAGCTCGATGTTGAGTTCATTCTGAAACGGATTGGGCCAGATTTTATTGACAAATTCCAATGCAGGATTTTCATCAATGGCGTTAGCATCTTGTTTCACCAGCATTGAAATCGAGGTTGAATCCACAATTCCGGATAAGACCAAGGTGTCATTTAAAAATTTAATATAAATATCAACGACCACGTTGATTGGATACACACCTTCTTCATCGTTTGAGATACCTGAAAACAAAATACAATAGTAAACGCCTGCCAGAAATTTATCATCCTCGGTATTTGTTTCCCAGGTAATCCCTTCAGGCAACCCATCAATCGAGGCCAATTTAATAAGATACAGCTCAGCGGTGTATCCAAGTGTATCAATTTCAGTCGGTGGAATCATGGTAACTTCCTCGTGATATTCTTTCCCAATAATAACCGGGGCAAGGGTGTCGGGGCATATTTCGCCGTTGCCTTCAGGATCGGGGCAGCTTTCTTCATCCCCGGGTGTACATTGGGCATTTACAAGATTCATGCTAAATATTAATGGGATTAAAAGCGTAAAAATCATTGCAGATATTTTCATTTTAGTCAGAATTAGTACAAATTAATTGTTAGAGACGAATCCAAAGTTAAGCTATTCCCACGGATTTGTCAAATAGTAATGAACAATTAACAGAAGATAAGCTATTCAAATCAGCCTGCATTTCCAGTTGGTCTTTTGTTAAATTTGCATGTACTAATGCTTATCTGTTGACCACCAGAGATTTCAAAATAGGTATATTCATTTGTTTTCTTTTCGGACTATTCAGTAGTTGTTCGGTAAAGAATTTTATTGGTGAAGATGAATATCTGGTCAATAAATACACAATTACAATTAAGGACAAACCGGCTGAAATTGCAACATCCGATCTCAGGACGTTTTTTAAACCAAAGCCCAATTCAAAAACTTTAGGGGTTTACTGGAAACTGAATGTTTACTACAGGTTTCAAAATAATCAAACAAAATTTAATAAATGGAGGGAGAAAAACTTTGGTGAATATCCTGTTTTTTATGAGTCGGATCATGCTGACAGGATCGGGCAAAAAATGAAGATCTATCTTGACAATATTGGATTTTTCAATTCAAAAGTCAGCCATGAAATTGAACATAAAAAACGCAAGGTAAACATAAGTTACACTGTGATACCAGCCCAGCCTTACTATATTTCATCGGTTGAGTATGATATTGCCGATACCCTTGTTGGTACGTTTTTTAAGGCCAACATTAAAAAAACACTCGTAAAAGCCGGCGATATATACAATGCCTACACTTTTGATGATGAACGCGACCGCATCACCAAGGACTTGCGTGATGTAGGCTACTATTATTTTAACCGGAACTTTGTTCAGTTTGTGGTTGACAGCAATTTTACGGATCATGAATTAAGTGTGGTTTTAAAAATAAACAACGTTCGGGTTGCTGATGAAAATGTGCCCGGGAAATTTTACATGAAAAACCACACACGTTATTTCCTGAAAAATATAACTGTAATCCCTGACTTTAAACCAATCATGGATCAGGTATTTGATACGGTTAAACACAATATTCATTTTTGGGGGGACACCACAAAATACAACTACGATTATTTGCTGGATTATAAGCGCCGGCTAAAACCTTCGGCCTTTAATTCAGCAATAAAAATAAAACCAGGCAGGCCTTATTCAGCATCTGAGTTACAACAAACTTATCGTCGTCTTTTTAATTTCAGCATCATCCGAACGGCCACGATCAATTTTGATACAACCGGTGCCGGCGAGAATAAAGAGGAGGGCTACCATTACATGAATTCCAGGATATCGATGCAAACGGCCAAGGTAAATTCATTTCAGGTTGATACTGAAGGCACCAATTCCAGTGGGGATTTAGGAATTAGAGGTAGTGTAGTTGTTGCGAATAAAAATATTTTTAAACGAGGCGAAGTATTTAGCGTGCGGGTAAATGGTGGTTTTGAGGCTCAGAGCGTGGATACTTCCAGCGGTTCAGGACTTTTCAACACTTTCGAGGCCGGTATAAGCGGGAACCTCTATTTCCCACGCTTTCTGTTCCCATTTAAACTAGCCAGGTTCCATGAACGTTATACCCCGGTTACCAACCTTAATTTCGGTTTTAGTTACCAGTTGCGTCAAAATTACTCTAGAAATATCACCAATTTCGATATCGGTTATTCCTGGGATCAAACTGTACAAATCAAACATATCCTAACCCCGATCAATATCAATTATGTGAACGTTATCCCAATAACGGATGAATTTAAAGACTGGATAGATACCTTAACGAATCCAAGATTGCTGGAACAATATTCTGATCACCTGATTGCCGGTGTGAGTTACAGTATTATCTTCAATAATCAGAATCTCACCCATCTGAATCACTTTAATTTCAACCGGCTCAATGTTGAGACATCGGGCAATTTCCTCTACGCCATGAATTCCTTGTTTAAATCAGACACAAATGCACTTGGATTTTATGAAATTGCCAATGTCAGGTATGCTCAATACATCAGGATCAGTAACGATTTCAGACACTATTTTCACTTTAATGAAAAAAAGAGCAGCCTTGTTTTCAGGATTTTACTCGGCCTGGCTGTACCCTACGGGAATTCTACCGAGATTCCTTATCAAAAAGGTTTTTTTGCGGGTGGCGCCAACGACATGAGGGGATGGCAGTTCAGAACACTTGGGCCTGGAGGATACTCAGCCAACAACAATTATGAGCGGGTAGGTGATATACAGATTGAAGGCAATATTGAATATCGCTTCCCTATTTATAAAATTTTTAAAGGCGCCTTTTTCTTAGACGTTGGAAATATATGGACGCTTAAGGAAACGGAAACTTACCCAAATGGTGAATTCAAATGGAACACGTGGTACGACCAGTTGGCTGTAGATATTGGTGTGGGGGTAAGGTTGGATTTTGGTTTTTTCGTTTTCAGGCTTGATTTTGCCTCACCGGTAAGAAATCCTACAAAATATGAAGAAGGCGACATGTGGCAAACACCTTATATATGGGTACTTAATTTTGGTATTGGTTACCCATTCTAATAATATATGAAAAGGGAAGATATCGCAGAAATGCTCACCGGGCAACTTAACTTTAAACCAACAGCTGACCAGCAAAAAGTCATTGGTCATATCGCTGCATTTGAGGTTAGCGAAAAAGAAAATCCTGTTTATATTTTGAAGGGTTATGCCGGTACTGGAAAAACCAGCCTGATCAGCACTTATGTTAAGGTGCTTAAAAATATTGGAAGACCTTTTGCCCTGATGGCCCCTACCGGACGCGCCGCAAAAGTACTGGCGCAATACACTGGATTTCACGCGCATACTATTCATCGTTCTATTTACCAGATTTTCACTTCGAAAGATGGCGTTGGCAAACTGACCCTGGCAAACAACCCATTAAAAAATTCAGTCTTTTTGGTGGATGAAGCATCCATGATCAATGATAACAGCCAGCCGGGAGATGCACTGTTTAGCAGGCGCAACCTGCTGGAAGACTTGCTGAATTATGTTTTTTCGAAACCTGGCAACAAATTAATATTGGTCGGTGATACCGCACAACTTCCACCGGTTGGTCTCGATATCAGTCCTGCCCTCGATCCTGATTATGTGAAAAGCATTCTCCATGTTTCTTTGTTTGATTTTGAAATGAAAGAGGTGATGCGACAAACTTTTGATTCCGGCATCCTTACGACAGCTACCTCACTTCGTGTTAATATCAGTTTAAAAAACGACAATCCTCCTTATTTTGATCCTTCGCAATTTAAATCCGATATCATAAGGGTTGAGTCTGGCTATGATTTGGAAGAATTGCTGCAATATACCTTTTCGGGAAGTGAACCTGACAATGGGATTGTTGTGTGCCGGTCGAATAAAAGGGCGAACCTGTTTAACCGGCAAATCAGATCACACATCCTGCAGCGTGAAAATGATATTGAGGGCGGCGATATGATGATGGTCGTTAAGAATAATTACTTCTGGCTGGACGAGACATCGAAAGCCGGCTTTATCGCAAACGGTGATATTATTAAGATATTAAGGATAAGGAAGACAGAAGAAATGTATGGCTTCCAATTTGCCGATGCCGAAGTGCAGATGCTGGATTATCCTGAAGAGAAAGAATATGAGGTGAAACTGCTGTTGAATACCATCTATTCAACCGGGCCGGGACTTAGCGATAGCGAAAGACAGGAACTGTTTAATGAAGTTGAGAAAGATTATCTGGACATTCCTGCTAGAAGGGCACGCGTTGACCAGGTGATGAAGAACCCCTATTTTAATGCAGTTCATGTGAAATTTGCCTATGCCATGACCTGTCATAAAACACAGGGTGGGCAATGGCCGGTTGTAATTGTTGACCAGGGTTATGTGAACGACGAAATGATTAATGTGGAATACCTGAGATGGTTATACACGGCCATCACACGTTCAACTCAAAAATTGTATCTCGTGAATTTTAAACCGGAATTTTTCGCAATGGATTCAAACCATATATAGTTAACGGAATTTCCAACATAAGCAGAACCTATAAACATTCAATTAGATGTGATCTTTGCAAAACCCCATTAAACTGTCTTTCTGAACGTAGTGAAGAATCCTTATGTCTTGGATTTCAGCTATCTAAAGATCCTTCACTACGTTCAGGATGACAAAACAATATGTTTTGCAAAGGTCTCAAGATATCATTATCTTTATCCTCTAATTCACTTAAAGTATGAGAAATTTACTTATCGCCCTTAGCTGCATAATGTTTAGCCTTACGGGTTTTTCGCAGCAACCACAATACCAAACCTTTAAGTCGGTGATGAAGATCAGTGTTTTTAAAGATGGTGAGAATATCCAATGGGAAAATAAAAACGTAACTGTAAGACTTGATTATCAAATCGGTAGTTTTATTACCCGACTGGAGAACAGTGATTTTTATTATTCCAATAATCCAACTTTCGTCGATACTGATTCAATCGAATACGAACGTGAATTTATTTTGCAAGGCATATTTCCCATCACTGAAATAATCGACCAAAGGCGAATCGAGCAAAGCTACGTTGTGGAATTGCAATTAATTAACCAGGAGTTAATGTTGAACCGGACGATCATGTTTGATATGAAAGTAACCCGTCCAAGCCAATCACAGCAAGGGAATTACAGGGTATTTTTATTGCATGGAAAAATGTATAACCACGAATTGCAACTACCGGGTTTCGAGGGTTTTGATAATGAAATAGAAGTTTATATCGGTTTTAATGGCTTCTGGAATAGACGCTAAGCGACAGCATTATTTGCTTTGAAGCAAGACGATTGCATACGCAGCAACACCCTCTTCCCTTCCGATAAATCCAAGGTGTTCGCTCGTTTTGGCTTTCACGGAAATATCTGCTTCAGGAATCCCGATAATTTTTGAGATCTGCTTTCTGATTTGCGGAATGTATGTGTTTATTTTCGGCTGTTGAAGCACAACTGTAGAATCGATATTTCCAACGGTGTAATCGCTTTCTTCAATCAGCTTAACTACCTTGATCAGCAGCTTTTGGCTGTCGGCATCTTTGTATTGCGGGTCATTATCCGGGAAGTGGGTGCCGATATCCCCTAAACCTGCTGCCCCAAGCAGTGCGTCAATGATGGCGTGCATCAAGACGTCAGCATCAGAATGCCCAAAGGCGCCTTTTGGATGTTCAATTGAAATGCCACCTATAATTAGTGGTCTTCCTGCTACGAGCTGGTGGACATCGTGACCAAAGCCTACTTTAAACCCCTGGCTCATTAACCGGTTGGCGCTTTAGCTTCGCCGGTGGACGCCTTTCCAAAGTTGAAAATCAGGCTAAACCGCAAGGTGTTTTGTAGCGGATTTTCGATACCTGTCGTAGGAATCAGGTAAGAGAAATCGAGGCCAAATACATTATACCTTAAGCCAACACCCAAAGTAGCATACTGGCGGTTGCCTTTGTATCTGTTTTCGTAAAAGTAACCGGCCCTGACGGCGAAAATATCATTGTACCAATATTCGGTACCGAAGGCAATGCTATACTCTCTTAATTCTTCCTGAAAACCTTGCGGCGCATCATACCATGATTGAAGTGCACCCCTGATAACAGGAACATCGGGGTTCATACCTGCTGCGATTTCAAATTCATCGGTTCCGGGTATAGGAATTTTATTGCCTGATGAGTCATACTCATACCAGGGCGTTGTAGGCACAAGCAATTTGTTTATATCCAATTGGAAAGATATTTTGTTGTAATCGTCGAGGCCCAATGTTAAACGTGGCCCGATCCTGAAATTGGCCGGTATAAAATCCCTTTCAATGTTGGATCTGTTATAAGATATTTTAACCCCAATGTTAGAAATGTTCCATCCCCAGGCAAATTGTGCGTCCATCGTATTAAACCATTCAACATCTTTTTCCCAATACATTGCAATATCGGTTGCAACAGATCTCCCCGCTGTAGTTTCAACACCCTGCACGTATTGTCCGGCAGTAAGGTTTGAATAAATGAACCTTCCTGTAATAGCAATCGACAGGTAGTCGGACAATCTCCTGGAATAGGTCGCGTCAATTGCAAACTCATTCGGTTTATAGTCACCCAATGAATTTCCATTTTCATCTGTAAAAGTGATGTAACCCATTGTAAAATACCTCAGCGAGAAAGCGATTGCATTCATCCTGTCTATTTTATTGTAATAAGTCAGATAGGCAAGGTTAATATCATTCACCAGGTTCCTTAACCATGGTGTATAATTAATAGCAAAACCTTGTTTATCAACAGCAAAAACATATTTGGCAGGGTTCCAGTGCATCGAGTTCGCATCGGGTGATGAGGCAACACCTCCATCGCCCAGACCACCGGCACGGGCATCAGGGCCAATTGATAAAAAAGGTACTGCAGTTGTAATTGGATTAAAGCCTTCTAATTGTTGCTGGGTTTGAGCAAACGCGTTCACTAAAAAGGCCATCAATACTGCAATAAAAACAATCCTAAGTCTCATAAATAACGGGTTAAAAAATGGTTCGCAAAAGTAACGATTAATTTGAAGTATTATTATCTGTATTTCTTTAATGGCTCAACTTTATCATCTTTTGCCGTTGAACCGTCCTATTGCCATGAAAATCAGTGACTATTATGTGATATGGATAGAGCCCGGCCGGTAATTTATTTCCATTAAAATCAGTTCCATCCCAATGAAGACCGGAGATTTTATTGAATTCACTGTCCAGGTTTTCCTGCAACTGCTCAACAAGCTTACCCTGCGTGTCGTAAATCCTCACTTCAACATTCATGTTCGAACCGGTTTTGTTATGTACAAAACCAAAGTTCGTTTCGTCGGTAAAAGGGTTTGGATAATTCACCACATTCGACAGGAGGATCTCAGCCATATCATCCACATAAAAATCTATGGTTTCTTCCGATGAATTATTTTGCAGATCCCACGCCTTTAAATTAATTGTGTGCCATCCATTTCGGAGGCCATCAAAAGCATAAGCGATTTTCCCACTCTTGTAGCTATCAACATCCAGTTTGAAATACTCATTCATCAACAT
>JAUXBM010000146.1 GCA_030619415.1 Chlorobiota bacterium | reverse complement strand
TTAATATTTAATTGATCGAAAGATGAAATTATCGTATAACTGGCTGAAGCAATATGTTGACATAGATGTGAATGCAGAAGAACTCTCTACAATCCTAACCGACATTGGATTGGAAGTTGAAGGCCTTGAAAAGTTTCAGTCAATAAAGGGGGGATTGGATGGAATTGTTGTGGGTGAAGTGATAACCTGTTCCAAACACCCCAATGCCGACAAATTAAGCGTCACTACTGTTGATGTGGGTGCTGATCGGTTGCTCCCGATTGTGTGTGGTGCCCCAAATGTGGCAGAAGGACAAAAAGTGTTGGTTGCGACAGTTGGAACGACACTCTATTCAGAGGACGATTCTTTCAAAATTAAAAAAACAAAAATTCGGGGCGAAGTCTCTGAAGGCATGATCTGCGCCGAAGATGAATTGGGAATGGGCAGCTCCCATGATGGTATCATCGTTTTACCCGATGACTATCAGGTTGGATTCCTGGCCAGTAAATACTTTGCTGTTGAAAATGATTATGTTTTTGAAATTGGCTTAACACCCAACCGTGCCGATGCGGCTTCACATATCGGAACGGCAAAGGATTTGGTTGCTGGATTGAACCGGGCAAAAGAAACCAGGAAATACAAGCCACACCTTCCCTCGGTCGATGACTTTAAAGTAGACGATCATTCATTGGATATCGATGTTGTTGTTGAAGATACTGATGCTTGTCCGCGATATGCAGGAGTTACAATTACAGGCGTAAAAGTATCCGAATCCCCTGCCTGGCTTAAAAACAAACTAAATGCGATCGGCCTCCGCCCGATTAATAATATCGTTGATGTTACCAACTTTGTACTTCACGAAACGGGTCAGCCACTGCACGCTTTCGATGCAGATTATATAAAAGGAAAAGTAGTGGTTAAAAAATTACCGCAGGATACGGCCTTTGTCACACTCGATGAGATTGAACGTAAACTCGATGCCAACGACCTCATGATCTGCGATACTGAACATGGAATGTGTATTGGTGGTGTTTTTGGCGGGATAGATTCGGGGGTGACCGAAAAAACAACAAACATCTTTCTGGAGAGTGCTTATTTCGATCCGGCACATATCCGCAAATCATCAAGGAGGCATGGTTTGCAAACCGATGCATCTTTCAGGTTTGAAAGGGGCGTTGATCCAAACAATACTTTGTATGCTTTAAAAAGGGCAATCCTGTTATTCCAGGAAGTTGCCGGGGGGAAAGTTTCTTCTGAAATAAAAGATGTCTATCCAAAACCCATCGAAAGTTGGGAGGTAAAAGTCAGTTATAAAAATGTTGACCGTTTGATTGGAAAATCGATTCCCAGAGATCTGATTAAAGAGATACTCGGTGATCTGGAGATCAGAGTAAAGACAGAAACGGAAGAGGGTTTAACATTGCTTATCCCGACCAGCAAAGTGGATGTTACGCGCGAGGCGGATGTTATTGAAGAAATCCTCCGTATTTATGGTTACAACAATGTTGAGTTTGCCGATAAGGTACATGCATCGGTGATCATCCGTCAAAAACCTGATCCTGAAAAAGTGCAGAACCTTATTTCCGATCAACTCACGGCACAGGGTTTTGTGGAGATCATGAACAACTCATTGACGAAATCTGATTATTATTCCGAAAGCAATGATTTCAATGAAGCTTTGAATGTCAAGCTCTTAAATCCGCTAAGCAACGATCTTGATGTGCTGAGGCAGTCGTTGGTGTTTGGTGGCCTCGAAGTTATTGCTTATAACAGCAACCGCAAATTATCCGACCTCAAACTGTACGAGTTTGGAAATATTTACCAGAATAAAGAGACTGATGGTCAGTTGACGGGACTTGATAAATATTACCAGGAAAAGCACCTTTCTTTATTTATAACCGGACGTGATAAACCGGAGAACTGGAACAGTGCAAACATTGCTGTTGATTTCTTTACGCTAAAAGGAATTGTTGAAAGTATTTTGAATAAGCTGGGTATTGATGGAAATGGACTGGAAATCAAAGAGGAAAAGTCAGGGGATTTTTCACAAAAACTGGCTTATCATTTCAATGGAAAATGCCTGGCTTATGTAGCTGAAGTTGATAAGAATTTACTGAAGGCATTCGATGTAAAGAGTAAAACGTATACTGCCGATTTCAATTGGGACAATGTAATGGCAAGCATCCCGGGGTCGGATATGTCGTATCGTCCTGTTCCCCGGTATCCGGCTGTTCGCCGCGACCTGGCATTGTTGGTTAATAACTCGGTGAAGTTTGATGAACTCAAAGAGACTGCATTTAAAACCGAGCGGAAAATCCTGAAAAGAGTCGATTTGTTTGATATCTACGAAGGGGATAAAATCGCGGAAGGAAAAAAATCGTATGCGCTTTCTTTTATTTTGCAGGATGAAGACAAAACCCTGACAGATAAAATCATCGAAAAAACGATGAAAAGAATCCAGCAGGCCATCGAAAAGGAATTTGATGCTGAACTTCGGTAGCCTCCTTTCTGTTCCTGGTAGAACAACATTTACCAGGACTTATTCGTTAAGATTTATTAATAAAGTCGATTTTATATATTCACTAATTTTGTCTTTCGACATTACCAATGTAACCAATGGAAGTACAATCAATAAAACAACGTTTCGGAATAATTGGAAATTCCTCTGCACTTAACCGTGCCATTGAGGTTGCCGTTCAGGTGGCACCAACCGATCTCACTGTGTTTATAACCGGTGAAAGTGGGGTTGGTAAAGAAGTATTTCCAAAGATCATTCATCAGAAAAGCACGCGAAAGCACGGAAATTATATTGCAGTAAACTGTGGTGCGATTCCGGAAGGGACCATCGATTCAGAATTGTTTGGCCATGAAAAAGGTTCATTTACCGGTGCACACGAGGCACGCAAAGGCTATTTTGAAGTAGCCGATGGGGGAACAATTTTTTTAGATGAAGTTGCTGAACTTCCACTTTCAACCCAGGTGAGGTTATTGCGGGTGTTGGAATCAGGTGAATTTATGAAAGTCGGATCATCGAAGGTAATAAAAACAGATGTCAGGGTTGTGGCTGCTACCAATGTGGACATCGCACACGCCATTGAGCGCAGCGATTTCAGACAGGATTTGTTTTACAGATTAAACACAGTGCCTGTATTTGTTCCGCCGCTTCGCGACAGAAAAGACGATATTCATTTGCTGTTCAGAAAGTTTTCTGCTGATTTTGCCGAGAAGTACAGGATGCCGCCCCTTCGTCTTTCGAATGAATCAATACGATTGCTCCAAAATTATTATTGGCCCGGAAACATCAGGCAACTAAAAAATGTAACCGAGCAAATATCCATCATCGAAAAGGAGAAAGAAATAAACGATTCCATCCTTCGGAATTATCTTCCGGGTAACGAAGTTCCTGAATTACCGGTACTTTACAAAAAGAAAGAAGAAGAGCATATATCGGAGAGGGAACTGCTTTACAAAGTTTTGTTCGATATGAAAAATGACATGGCCGAGCTAAAAAAAGTTGTGGCCGGCATGACGGATAATAACGAGCGCCAACCTTCACATGAGCAATCCAAAGCTTTAATGATTAAGGATTACGATGATGAATTATTGCCATCTCCGGTCAGAGTTCACGATGTGCAAATCCAGCAGCAGGAAGACAAGCTTGACAATGATTTTCATCCTACCGAGTTAATTGAGGAATCACTTTCGCTTCAGGACAAGGAAAATGAAATGATAAAAAAGGCATTAGAAAAACACAGAGGTAAGCGCAAGAGTGCCGCCAGAGAACTTGGAATTTCTGAGCGGACGTTGTACCGGAAAATTAAAGAGTACAACATTAAACAATGAAAAGTCACTTAGTTTATTCCGGTTCAATAAGTTCATTTCTCTGGATAATGCCATTGACGTTTCTGTTAACCCTTTCAGAGGGTTGCGGATTGTATTCCTTTACAGGTGCTTCCATACCTCCTGAAGCCACTAGCGTTTCGGTGCAATATTTTCCAAATAAGGCAGAACTTATCGAGCCTACATTAAGTGCAATTTTTACCGATGCAATGCGGGATCAATTTGTGAACCAAACCAACCTCGAAATGGTTGATCGAAATGGCGATCTTGCCATTGAAGGCGAAATAGTGGGATACAAAACACTCCCTGTTGCCATTCAGAGTGACCAAACAGCAGCCCTTAACCGCTTAACAATTACGGTGAATGTCCGATTTGTAAACAGGTTTGAGCCTGACAAAGATTTTGAGCAGAAGTTCTCCCAGTTTCTTGATTACGATTCTGAAGCGGATCTTTCTGAAGTTCAGGGAGAACTTGTCCTTGCGATAACAGAAATGCTGACGACAGATATTTTTAACAAAGCGGTGATCAACTGGTAAAATTTAAAAAATCCTGATGAAAGTAGATTTGTTCACCGATTATGTGCAGGATCCTAAAAAACTAAATGCTGATTCCATTGGCGAATTATCAGAACTGGTTAATATTTATCCGTATTTTCAAACAAGCAGGGTATTACTAACGCTAAACCTGTTCAAGGAAAAGCATGTCAGGTATGAAGCTGAACTCGAGAGAACAGCCATTTATGCCGGCAGCCGCAGCATCTTGAAAAAGCATATCGATCAACTAAGCCGGAAAACCAGGCCGGTTGTATTACCCGATGAGCATGTTCAGCCTGAAATAGCGCTGGCCGAAATTGAGATTATTAGCAGGGAGCAGCCTGAAAAAATGGAAGTTGCTGAACCGCTTATTGAAGAGAAAGTTGAGCCTGAGGAGGAAGCAGTTGTTATATCTGCCGAACCAACTGCTGTAGTTGAAGATGAGATTCAGGAAGAAGAGCAGGATACACTTTCGCAATTAAAAAGGATTGTTGCCGAAAGGTTGAAACAGATTGAGCTTGACCGGGAGCGGAAAATTGCGATTCAACCGGCAGTCGAAAAACAAAAGGAAATACCGCCGAAACCTGAATCTACAAAAACGGTTTCAGAATTGATTGAGACATTTATAAAAAATGAGCCACGTCTTTCAAAACCAAAGGCTACATTTTTTAATCCGGAAGATGCTGCGCGAGAAAGTATTGTTGATGAAGAAAATATTGTAAGTGAGACGCTTGCACAGATTTATTTTGACCAAAACAGGTTCGGGAAAGCGATTGCTGTTTATAAAAAATTAAGCTTGAAATATCCGGAAAAAAGTAGTTACTTTGCACCCCTTATTGAAAAAGCGATAGAAGAAATTAAAAAGTAGAACGATGTATTTGTTTATTTCAATCTT
>JAUXBM010000016.1 GCA_030619415.1 Chlorobiota bacterium | reverse complement strand
TTCTTTTTGGCAATGGATCGCCAGGATAAACTTCCTGATCGAGGCTTAAAGGTTTGGTCAGGTCAATCACTAAAAATTCCTTGCTGCCCAGTCTTATTTTCTTGCTAATCATATTTTCTAATTTAAGTTGTTACGCAGAGTTACACGGAGAACCGCTGATGTTCGCAGAGATTTTCTTTGCGCTGCTTTGCGAATCCTTTGCGCCACTTTGCGTTAAAGCTTTTTATTCTTAATGTCAGCCTAAATTTCAATTTTATAATTTTTCAAAAGCTCTTCTGTTACTTTCCAAAGCCTTCCCCCATTTTTGGGATCAACAGCCTTTTCATCCACCGGTTTTCGACTCATCAGGAAAAGATAATCGGTTGCTTTTCCTTCCACATCTTTTGAAGCCGCAAGATACACAACAGGTTCGCATGCCTGTTCCGGCGAACGGAAAAAAGCCCTAAAAACCAATTTCATCAACGGTTGGAAAATGGCCGGAGCCTCACGGGCAATGTTCGAGTTAACCGGGCCCGGACAAAGGGCGAAGACAGAATATTCTGTTTTCTGATTTGGATTTAATCGTCTTGAGAGCTCCTGTGAAAAGGTTGTCATCAGCAGTTTGTAGTAGCCGTAGCGCTCAACAGATTTGCCCATCCCGTATTCTTTGAATTTTCCAAAATCGTCCCATTCAAATTCATCGGGATTGCGGTGACTTTCGGAAGAAACAAAAATGATTCGGGGTAAATCGTTACCATCTTTAATGAATAAATCCTCTTTCAGCATCAGGTTCACAAAAACAAACTTTGCCAGGTAATTCACCGAAAACATTTCTTCCACACCGTGCCTTGTTTTGCGGGCTTCTTTGGAAACAACAGCAGCATTGCAAATCAGGATATCAACCTTTTCAAATTGGCTTTTAACTTCTTTGATCAGACTTTTTATCGAATCAAAATCAGAAAGATCAACGTGAAGCATGTGGACTTTTTCAGAACCGGAGGCTTTTTTTACTTCCTCTCCTTTTTCAGGGATTCCACTTCGTACGGCCATGATCACTTCAGCACCCAGTCTTGCTAAATCTTTTGCCGTTGCCAAACCCAAACCAGAACTGGAACCAGTGATTAGTACTTTCTTCCCATCCAATCGGTTATCCGGATTTAAAGTCCCTACCCTTTCCTGTTTTTTAAACAAATCACTGATGCCTTTGTAGGTTGCGGTGAAGGGGTTGTTGTATTTCTGTTTTCTATTTGTCATTTTATTTTTAAATAGCTGTTACACAGAGTTACGCGGAGAACCGCAGAGGTACGCAGAGAAAACCTTTGCGTAGCTTGGCGCTTCCTTAGCGTGACTTTGCGGTAAAGCTTTACCTCATTTCATATTAAGTTTTTGTTGAAATTCCTGATATGCTGATGTATGCTTATCAATATACTTTTCATCAATCCCAAAATCATCCAAACTATAAAGGTGCTGTCCGTACCTGCCCTGGGTATTTTTGTTGTTGGTATCATCAAATATTTTTTCCAGTTCCGGATAAATGGGCTCATTCCTATCAGAATAGATTCGATGTATCACCTCTATTGAATCGCCGACCAAATCCCTATAAGGCACATCCGTAAAACGAGTCCTGTGGCTGTTTGTCTCATGAAATTTGAGTGCCTTCGAAAGCATATACCCGTTCTTCCTCACCCAGTGTTCAGCTACTTCTTGTTTCTCCACTTTGTCGCTGAACATGACCCTTGCATAGGATACCATACTTAAGAATGACGGAATAGATTCATAAACATTCCGGTGCATCCAGATGTATTGCACATCACCAAAATGTTTGTCCACCAAATCCAGAAATTCAAGATGATGGGGCGTTTTCAGCACCCAACGTTTTCCTGGCCTTTGCCATTGCAACAACTTTAGCAACCTGACCATATACTCGTAAGCCGGCGATTGATCAGTTTTTTCAAGCCATGAAGCATAAGAAGGAACATGGGTGATCGCTTCGGCAGTCTGACTCATGAACGAAACATCCAGCAACAAAACATCTTCTTCAGGTGCTAGATGTTCCACCGGGTGAATGGCAAAAAACCCCGGTGACATGATCTTCAAAGCCTTCTCGCTGGTTCGGGCAATTTTAATTCTATTTCTGCCATCTTTCATGTCCCCCTTTATTGGTGCAGGATTTAATGCCTCCCAACTCATCAGCGCCCGGTTATCAGGATCAGCAGCCAAAAGCCGTTGGAGTTTAGTGGTTCCCGTTCTTTGCAAACCAATGACAAGCATCACCGGGTAAAGTTCCTGTTCCAAAATCTCCGGATGCTTTTTAAACAAATCTTCAGCTCTTAAACGAACCGCCAGCAGGTTAATCAATCTTTGCTTTGAAATGAAACGTCCAACAGGTGAAAGCCTTGCTTCCTCATTCAATGATGTGAGCATTCGGTCAAGAGGTTCATCCCAAAACATACTTCCCAAATCCGTCAGTTTGGTTCCTTTCCTTGCTGCTTTGATCAGGTCATCTTTATGCAGTTTGGTTTTGGTTCCCAACGGATAAGTTCCCTTCCAGACTGCATTCAACGCATTAAACCAGGCAGGTTGCTTGTTGAAATGATTGGCTTGTATTTTCCTGTTCGGATTCACTTTTTCCTGATCTCATCAAATTTAAAAACCGCACAATTTGGCTGAACGGGCGCTGCTCCTTTCGGCAAACGATACCAACGCCAGCACATAGTTCCTTCCAAATGACTACTGGTGTCAATCCAGTTTCCTGAACCGGGATTTTTATGTGCAACAATCACTTTTATACTTCCGTCATTTTCATAATGAGCATTGCCTTTACTTACACAGATATTGAAATACCGGTAATCCAGCGATTCCATCCAGTAATTATTCAACTGAAAATTCCAACTATCGCATTCCGGTGGTTTTACAGTAATGACGAGTGCCTCATGTTCTGCCAGTTTCCAGTAACTATGATAATAGATGATATTTTTGTCTCCACCGGCGGCATTTGAAACTTCGGGATCGAATTGGGGTAGTTGGTTTGGGTGCTTTTGAAATCCTTTGGCCCAGCGGGCAAATAATAATGGTGCCCCAGCCACAAACATCGAAGCCATTTTTAAACCTTCGTCAATCATTTTTGGGGTAATGTGTGCCGGAGACTTCTGGCCGTTCAGGTTTATAATTTTTAGTTCAGCCGGAACTTCTTCAAAACGATTCAGAAAAGTTTGCCTCACCATCAGCAGGCCTGATTCATCCTCAATTTTAAGCCAGTTTTTTCCTCTTTGTTCTTTGCTGAGGATAATCTCAAAACTGCCGTCTTTTTCCAGTTCAAGGTCAATGCCTTCAAGTCGGCCACAAGGCGCCAAACCACCTGTAGTACCATAGCTTCCATTCTGCGTAAAGAAGCCAATGTAATGAACTGTATTCCGGTTTCCGGTAATTCTGTATTCGTATTCACCACTGATTTGTGCATTGAAATAATAATTATCTGGATTATCAGCACCCATCTTTACTGTTTCGTGAACCATCCTTCTTAAAACAGGAAAAGCAGGATCAGCATATTCAACAAAGGCCTCGAGTCCGGCTCGTGTTAAGCGTGTCAAATACCTGAGGCCTTCCGCTTGGCTGAAAGCATCATGGGGTGTGCCTGAATACTTTAGAACTGTCCCGGCCAATTTAAGCTGATCGCAAAACTCATCCCACGATTTACCCGACACAACGCGTTGCTTATGAACATCATCCTCGGTCTTACCCGACAGTTTTAACCCAAGCTTTCTAAAAAACTTTAAAACACTGAGAAACGCAAAAAGAAGTTTATTCATTTAGCTGATTAATTCTTATCATTGTAGTTATTGAAAAAGGCGTAAAAATAACAAAATCATTGTTTTGAATTTTAAAGAAAAATACGGTCCATGGGCAATAATTGCCGGGGCTGCTGAAGGACTTGGTGAAGCCTATTCCACTGCACTTGCAAAAAGGAAAATTAACTTATTGATGATTGATAATCAGGGGCAAGTATTGCATAAACTTGCCGGAAAACTTATGAATCAGTACGATATTAAAGTTGTTTTCCTGCACATGGACCTAAGTTCGCCGGAAGCTGTAAATAAAATTATGAAAGCTGCTGAAAAGTTGGATCTTGGACTACTCGTTTACAATGCCGCTTTCAGCCCGATCAAACCATTTATAAATTATTCATCTGAAGAAATTGACACCTTTATTGAAGTAAATGCAAGAACACAGATTCAGCTGGTTCATGCCTTTGTAAAAAGACTAATTGCAGATAAAAAAGGTGGTGGAATTTTGTTGATGTCCTCACTTGCCGGATTGATCGGCATGCAATTGGTTGCACCGTATGCAGCCACCAAGGCTTTTGCGTGGAACCTGGCTGAAGCACTATACCATGAGTTGAAACCGCACAATATTGATATGATGGCTTGTCTGGCCGGTGTAACGGATACGCCAGCTTTACGGAAAAGCAATCCAAATTTTGGATGCATCAAGCCTGCCATAATGAGCCCTGATGATGTAGCCGAAGGTTCTTTGAAAAATTTGGGCAAAAGAGCCCTGTTTATTCCAGGATTTTCGAACCGGTTGAATTATTTTATCCTGACAAGGCTAATGCCTCGAAAAATGGCAGCTTCGATTGCGAATAAAACGATGGGGAAGATGTACTCGTGAAAATTGTTAAAGGAGGCTATTATTTTATTTCTCGTCTTTTATATGTTTCGTAATCTTCTCTTAAAATCGACATCATAACTTCATCCAGGTACTTATTATCTTTGTATAACGATTGTCGCATCACCCCTTCACGTTTTCCTCCGTAGCGTTCGTAAAGTTTAATCAACATGGAATGCTCTTCAACCAGTTTACCATAGATTCTGTTGAGATTAAGATTGTAATAGCCAAACTCAAGCGTAAGCAAGATGGAAACAATAATGTCGGATGCTTTCCTGGAATTTGGTTCAAAAAGAAATGCAAGCTCAGCAGACCTATTGATGTGATTTACATGAAGTAAAAAAAACATCGCAATAAGTTCCCCTGTTTCTGCTATCTCGACCCCCATCGAAACATTTGGATGATCAGAAACAAGTATCTTCTCATACCATGCTCTTTCTTTTTCAGGATTTATATAAAAGGGATGCCCGGAATACATTTTTCTAATTTCTGGAATGTTCCTCCATTTCCAGGTAATTTCGGCATCTTCTCTTCGGAGTGCACGCAATCTGATAGTTCTTTCCATGTTCTGATTAATTGGTGTTATACCAAATTAACCCCAAAATGACGCATATAAATCGTTTATTTTCCACTGTATTGGCGTTAAAAAAATGTTCCAATTTCTTTATATATCATTTTGAGATAAGGATTTTAATCCTCTTCTTCTTGTGATTCTTCGTACTCTTTCAATAATTTATTCTGGACATCACTTGGAACCTGCTGGTAAGCATCAAATTCCATGCTGAACCTTCCTCGTCCTGATGTGATAGAACTTAATGAAGTAATGTATTTATGCATTTCAGCCAATGGTACCTTAGCCTTGATCACCTGGTTTTTACCTTCAGAATCCATGCCCATGATAATGGCACGGCGCCCTTGAAGGTCAGTCATGACTGATCCCATCATATCTTCCGGCACCCAAACAGTTACATCATAAATGGGCTCCATAATTTTTGGGCCGGCTGTTTTAAAGGCCTGGCTGAATGCATTTCTTCCGGCAAGCTTAAATGAGATCTCGTTTGAATCAACCGGGTGCATTTTACCATCGTAAACATAAACAATAATATCGCGGGCGTAAGAACCTGTTAATGGACCTTCATTCATCCTTTCCATCAAACCTTTCATAATGGCCGGCATAAACCGGGCATCTATAGCGCCACCAACCACACAAGTTTTGAAAACCAATTTTCCACCCCATGGTAAATCATGTTCTTCGGTTTTCCTTACGGGAATGTCGGTAGGATCTTTGTAACCTTCAAAATAAGGTTGTATCCGAAGGTAAACTTCACCAAACTGTCCGGAACCTCCTGATTGTTTTTTATGACGATAATCAGCATTTGCAGTCTTGGTAATGGTTTCGCGGTATGGCACCTTAGGCGCAAAGAAGTCAACATTTATATTGTATAGTTGGTTTAAATACCATTTTATTGTATTGATTTGAATCTCACCCTGTGTTTTAACGAGCATCTGCTTCAATTCGCGTGAAAACCTAACTTCAATAGTAGGATCTGTCCGGTGCATTTCATTTAATACAGCACCCATTTTCTCGTCGTCTGTTGAGTTTTCAGTCTTAATGGCTATAATATGTAATGGGTTTGGAATATGAAGCGCCTTAAATCCTTTTGACCCATTTTTAATATCCATCAACGAATCACTGGTATGGGCATCTTTTAGCTTTATTGTAACAGCAATATCACCGGCAACCACCCGCTCGATTTTTTCCCTGTTCTTACCATTAAGGACGAACATCTGAGAAATTCTTTCCTTGTTTCCGGTACGTGTATTTAATACATCCTGGCCTTCTTTCAGTTCGCCCCCATAAAGTTTGAAGTAAGAAACTTCGCCAAGGTGTTGCTCAATCGATGTTTTAAAAATAAAGGCAGCTGTCGGATCAGATGCATTGCACTTATATTCTTTGCCATCTTCAGTAACTCTTGCCGGCATGTCCTGCGGTGGTGGGCACGATCTTGTGATAAAATCAAGAATCCGTGTTGTACCGATGCCAAATTTGGCCGATGAACACAATACCGGGAAAATGCTCCTGCTAATTAATCCCAACTCAACACCTTTACGCATTTCTTCAATCGTAAGTGTATCGTTTTCGAAATATTTTTCCATCAGTTCATCACCACCTTCAGCAGCATTCTCAATGAGGATGAGGTGTAATTCGTCGGCTTTGTCTTTTTCAGAATCAGGAATATCAGAAACTTCGGGCTCACCACCGCCGTCTTTAAACTTCAATTGCTTCATCAGCATAAGGTCGATAATGGTATCAAATCCTTCGCCGGAATTAGCGGGGTATTGGACAACCGTTACCTTTTCACCAAAATAATCTTTCAACGACCTGACGGTGTCATCAAAACCAGCGCCATGATGATCAAGCTGATTAATGGAAAATACGACCGGGCTGTTTTGATCTTCTGTTTGTCTCCAGGCGGTTTCTGTTGTTGCTTCAACACCCGATTGTCCATTGATCATGAACAATGCAGTATCAGAAACATTCAGTGCTGCAATTGTCTCCCCGACGAAATCAGAAAACCCGGGCGTATCAATTATATTGATCTTTGTATCATTGTATAGCGCATGCATCAAAGTTGAATGAACCGAGTGCTGTTTTTCCAATTCTATTTCCCTGTAATCGGAAACAGTATTATGATCTTCAACTGTACCACGCCTGTTAATTAATTTGCTTTCGAACAACATCGATTCGCCCATGGTTGTCTTACCTGACTTTGCTCCTCCAATCAGGGCTATATTCCTGATGTCTTTTGTTTTATATATCTTCATAATATTCCTATTCTTAATTGATTAGCACTTATTTTTCGCAGGAGCGCAAAGGTAAAAAAATATGTGAAAGTTCAGCGGCAACCACCTTATTTATACGAATTACAACTAGCGCCGGCCGGCGATCTCCTGAAGGATGGATATCCATTTTTCGTCTTTGATTCTTGCTCCAAGTGTTTCAATAGTTGTTGAGGCTAACAGCGAACCGATATAACCGGCTTTTTCAAATCCAAGATTATAGATCAATCCGTATAAAAAACCCGCAGCATAGGCATCACCGGCGCCGGTAGTGTCCTGCGCTTTAACAGGAATGGGCGGTATTGTATAGATCGTTTCATTGCTTTTGACCAATGATCCTTCGCTACCAATTTTTACCACGGCAATTTCGGCAGATTCTGAAATGATGTCCAACGCTTCTTCCGGCTCTTTACCGGTGAAAGCCCGGGCCTCCTCTTCGTTCGCAAATATGATATCAACGTATTGATTTACCATTTCCTTAAAAAACTCAAGGTTGGCTTCAACTACATTGAAGCTTGCCATGTCGACCGATATTTTTGAGCCTGCCTGCTTAGCATATTTCAAAACAGTTTTGAGCAAATCATGGTTCTGAACAAGATATCCCTCAACGTGCATGATATCAAATCCCTCAAATTGAGCGGGTGACAAACTTTCGCCCGATAACTCAATCGCAGCACCTAAATAAGTACCAAAGGTGCGCTCACCGTTTTTGCTGATGAGTGTACTGGCGATACCGGTTGGGGTTTCGCTCCTGTTTAGCAAGGGCTGGATGTTACTATTCACCAAATCTTGTTTGAAAAAATCACCGGTTTCATCAGTTCCAACTGTGCCGATAAAAGCAGTTTCGATACCAAGTTTTGCCAGCCCGTGGATCGTATTGGCTGCCGATCCTCCTGATGCCATTTCCTTTTTAAGGTTTTTACTCTCTTCGCCAATCAGTTTCCTGGTCTGTTCATCAACCAGGGTCATGCTTCCGAGCGAAAGGTTTAATTTACTCAATATGTCGTCATCTTCTAACCTGATTAGCAGGTCAACCAATGCGTTTCCAATACCCAATACTTTTGCCATTTGATTTCAATTTTTGCGCAAAAGTAACAAAATGTGCAGCTGTGCATCAATGATTTCATCTTGTAATAACAGTTACAGAATATAACTTACCTGGCCGGATGAGAAAATTTGTTGAAAAAGAAATTGTCAAAATAAAAAAATGCTTACTTTTGCGCCTCGTTTTTAAACAAAAATATTCCTCTTTAGCTCAGTTGGTTAGAGTCCCGCACGTGCGGGATTAATCAGAGGGGATAAAGAGGAAAAGGAAATATTCCTCCTTAGCTCAGTTGGTTAGAGCATCTGACTGTTAATCAGAGGGTCCAAGGTTCAAGTCCTTGAGGGGGAGCAAAGAGATCAGCCACTTACGAAAATCTAGTAGGTGGCTTTTTCTTTTTGTACAAACAATTCGACAAACATCTTTACAAAGAACTGCAGCGAATGTTCTGGTTATTACTGAGCCATCCCTTCCGGAATGACAATTAATTCACATTCGAAATCGTAGCAACCCCACATGTAGCAATGAGCCATTACGCAAGGTTGCGGATTCCGTAAATATAAGCAATTCATCAGCATTCACATGACCTTGCGGAATTGCGAGTGCGAATATCTTTGCGGATGATTTGGAATGTACCCCTTCCCATTTGTACCTTTTCTCTTAAGAGATAGGGTACATATTGAGTGGGGTAGTTGAAGTGCTACTCCTACATCACGCACCTGGTCGCTGACAGATGATGCCGAAGAGCATGATAGCAGCAAGGAGGACAATGAGGACTACTACATCCTCAAACGACATTCGTTGTTTTTCTTTACTCATGATTTTATATTCAGGATCGAGTCAAGGTCTTCTGTTTATGTCGTATCCCTATGTGTCCTTTTTCCTATAGAGCATTTGGACACGTTGACCGGAGACAGATATACTCCTCAGAGGTGTCCTACGGTATGTTTTGCTCGAAAAAGGGTGTAAAAGTGAATTTCACCAGACATCAAAGTTTTGCATTCCTGTTCATAGAGTTAACCTATGTACGCCGGCTATCTATACCGATTATAAATAATCCGTTGGATGACGCCTTATTTATACAATTGCATAAATTTGGTTGAATTAATCAAAACAAAAACCAACTCGTATATAGGAAATAAGCGCAATTCCTTTTAAACATAAGTTGTACCTAATGCCAAAAACTATGAAAAACAAAGATGACATGATTTTTGCTTTAATAAAATATGAGGGATTACTAGTTGAAGATGGTTATCTTGATGCGCGAAAATCTGGAGAAGCGTTAATAGGGATAGACGAAGCGCTAAAGTATTTTATTTTCCAAGAAAATCCCCAGCTGAAAAAAATCGACTTTGAGTTACCTGTAAGAATCCGCAAAGGGAGTTGGGAGACAATATTTCCTGAAGATATTAATGAGATATTAATCAAAACCTCGTTAACATGGGGAGCAGCAAAATATTTTGGAAGTGCATTGAGTGAAATGGCTAAAAATGACTTTAAAGATTTAGGTTTTAAGGACGTTTTTAAAGCAGCCTTTAAAGGCATGACTTGGGTTCTAAAAATAGCTGTTCACTTAGGTACCATTACCAAAAAGAAATTAGAAAACTTAAAGTTTTCGAAAGATAATAGTACGGTTGGAATAACAAATGAAAAAGGAAATGTACTATGGGTTCCTGTAGAATTCGTCGAATTATTCTCTAATTGTCCAAGCAAACTTTTTATAAATCTCGCACGAGTTATTGAAGAAGAAAGGGAACTTGAAGTTAGTTATAATGAAACTGATTCAAAAAAAGAAATCGCAAGAGTAGATAAAAGTAGTAAGTTCATTTTTATGCCAAATGAGGAAGATGATGAAATTTTGTTTCCTGACCTAAAACATAATGATTATGTGGAATTAGATGGTCACATAACTCGTGGAAATGAAAATTCAAATACTATTGGATTTTACTACAGAAATCATGTATTAACTTGTTTCCCAAATCAAGGTAACATTATATCCTTTAAAGATTTTTTATTTTCTAACTGTACTTTAAAAGGGTTTGTTGATAGGCTAGACAAAGATGGAGAAATAAAAGAGAAAAGACCTCGAATAAAATTTCTGGAAATCACTTCAAATGAACCTGAGAATAGTCAAACAAAATTATTTGAATAAAAGTGCAATAGAGGTTATAATTGAATGCCAGGAAAGGTTTCAAACAAAAAGCAGAAGTAATACTTAAAGCAGGAAACAAAACGTAAATTTGAAGTAAAAGCGGCACGCACCATCGCCTCATCCGTTAGCACACATAAAAACACACTAAGATGACAACACAATACACTTCTACCGAATGGAAAAATATTAACAACCAACTGGATGCTGACCCAGGTAAATTCGGCTTTCCAGAGCGCATATATGGAAGTACTCTCATAGGTTCATTTAACATTCGTAAACTTGGATCATCGTTAAGTCGCAGCTCTGACACGTGGGAATTCCTAGCCCGTATCTGCCGGCAATATGACTTGATAGCTATCCAAGAAATCATGGACGACCTTAGCGGCATGAACCGTATCATGGATCTGCTAGGTTCTGAATTTGGAATGGTGGTGTCAGACAAAACAGGTGTTTACCCTGGTGAAAATGGTCTTGGAGAACGGCTAGGGTTTATTTTCCGCTGGAAGACAATAGAAAGAGGGGAAGTGATTTCAGACATTACCTTCGACCGGTCAAAAGTTTTGCAGATAATGGCCGAAAACTATGACTCTATACATAAGGTCATGGAGCCATATGCAAAAAGATATGCAGACTATAAAGCAGGTAAGCAAGGGAAACCTAAAAATATTAAAATGCCAACGTTTCTCTCCTTTATCAGGCAGCCCTATTGTGTAAGTTTCAGAATTAAAGGTCATCCTGGGACACGGTCATACGATTTCATGGCTGTTAATGCACACTTGTTTTTTGGCAACTACATGAGCGATCGCAGACAAGAATTCCACGCGCTTATGCAGTGGATTATACAACGAGTAAAAAACAACGACAAGGCTTATCATCCAAATTTCATGCTGTTAGGTGATCTCAACTTGGACTATAACAACCCAGTCAAGGATCGAGATACAATCGAAAAGTCAATGAAGAACTATAATAAAGAGGGTAATGCGGAAACAGACCAAAAAAAGAGGGTAAATGTAAACTTCCCTTTTCTGGATATACATCAGGGTGAAACAGAGGTGTATAGAACCAATGCCCGGTTAAGCGAGACCTTTGACCACATAGGTCTGTTCTTTAGGGACTCGAATACGGAATGGCCTACGTATAAGGAGAACAACACCATGGGTGGTAGTAGAGTCGGACCAAATTATGGTGTCTTCAATTTTACTGAGCTCTTTCATAAAGCATTAGGTGAGACCACTCCAATTAAGGGCATGTCAACAACCAAGAAGAAAAACTTCTTTGGACGCTTTGAACACAAAGTAAGTGATCATATGCCGTTGTGGTTTCGACTTCCGCTGCCTCAATAAACAATAAAAAGTTTGCCAATAAATAGGCTTCAAACGGTTTGCAAAGCGTAGTTTGAAGCTAGTGTTGAACGAAATCTCATTTAGCCCACCATAGGTACTGAGCACTTGTCCCTCTCCCCATCTAAACCGTCAAACCCTTCTGTATCCTCTACGCTCGCCGCCGCGAGTTGAGCGAGGAAGCTGGATGTGGCGATTATTAATCAGCAGACAGCATCGTTGAAATTGCTCACCTCCACTTGTCCAGTACCAATAAGAAGTGAGGACACGTGGGCATGCGCAGGATTTAGTTTGATTGGAATTTAACATTTGACTAAACTGCGTTTTAATGCCGTTTAGGTAGTGTTATGCATTTGAACTGTCTGTTAAACATCAATACGTAATGTTCACTTTCTTAA
>JAUXBM010000085.1 GCA_030619415.1 Chlorobiota bacterium | reverse complement strand
TAAAGTAACAATGATAGCAATGCCGAAAGCGTATAAATTTCTCATACGGGATTATAATAACAAACGTTGTTTTTTGGACACATAAAATTAAGAATTGTATTTGGTTAATCTAATAATTTGTCAATTTCACTGAATATTTAAAATGATTTTGGATAATGGATAGCTAACCTATTAAATACAAATGACAAACTTAGAACGACCTCATAAATCCAATCCCAAAAATAAAATTGGAAATGCTTCTGTTCGGCTCTTGCAGGCCGGCGTTTGAGATATGCCGGTAACCAAACTCAAAATCAAGGGCATAGTTTTTTTTGGAAATATTAAATCCTCTTCGATAAGCAACCAGGTAATAATCGGAAAAAATAAATCCTTTGGCTTGTTTTTCTGTTTCAACGGTAACATAATGCGGACCCGATGCCAGTTTAAAGGCAATCACATCATTTGGAGATAAGGAAAAATTAAAACCGAGCCTTACATTTATACCCACCTCAAAATACCTGTCGGATTTCACAAAAGCAATGCCTGCATGTGGGAAAAATTCAAGGGACATATTGAATACTTTGTCTGTTCTGAATAACGGAAAACCGTATGTTGCTCCCAATAGGAGTACGTGATACCGCTTATCTCCTTCAGGCAGAAAATAATAGGGCAATCCATATTCGGTAAGAACGCCTGCTGATTTCCTGTTAATTAATTTTGAACCTTCTGCTTGTCCGATTAACTTACAGGCAAACAAAAAGATCAGTACAGCTATGACAAAAACCCTTTTCAATCATGGAAAGATAGTATAATTTAAAATAGATTTGGAGATTGTCAACGAATTATAAAACCGGGAAAAGTTAAAAGGCAGGTGGATAAGTTTCATCATGTCTCCTTTTGATCCGATGCACCAATCCGATGGTTAGCTCAGAAAAATCGGCCTGCCCCATATTTGCATTAATATATGCACCCAAAAAGAAATTATTTCTTGGATTCTTGCTGGTATTAATTGCATATAATTTCATACCCAGGCGCGTTGCAATAGTCCGTTTGAGCATATAACTAAATTCGCCGTCATCTTCAATTAAATTGCTGTGTTCGCGGTAAAACGGCTTATAAATATTGATCCCCAATTCCGAATCGATACCTATATGCCCGAGTAAAAGCTCACAACCAACATACAAGAAAATATTGGATGCATTGATCATCGGGTGGCTTTCAAATCGGTTCGATTTATATTGTGTTATATAATTATAGTAATGTTGATAAAACCGGTAAGCGACACCTATTCTGACTTTAATTAACCGCTTTATCACAATCCCACCACTGGCCGCAAAACTGTATACTGCTTTTTTCAAGCTGGGCATAACCTGGCGTTCATCACCAAATTCATGGATTCCCAATCCAGTACGGAATGAAATGAAGTATTGTTTTGTTTTGTCAATCGATGGTTTTGGATACTCCTTTTTCTGATTGTCATCCAGGGGAGACAGATATATTTTGGCAGAAAATGAAAACAGGAATGAATTCAATCCAAGATTTGGCAACTTTGTATGGCCATTTGAATGGTGAATAAATCCTGCACCGGCTGTCAACGCCAATTGCCTTGTTACCAAAATGTTATAATGTATAGAAGTCTGGAAAGTCCAGGTAAATTTTGATCCAATGGCCTTGTTATCAGGATTTTCTTTTGTATGATAATAGGAAGTAAAATAGGAGGCACCCAAACCCAATTTCAGGTGGATGGAATTGAATGGTTTTTTAGATAAATTGATCGACAAAAACGGCAATAAGGAGTAAGCATTTCCCAATATCTGATCTTGGCCAAAACTCGTTTTTGAAAAAGTGATTCCTACAGATGGGTAATTAAAAAAAACAGCCCAGTCTTTATTTGGATTGGTAACATACCTTCCAAAACTTACAGCAAAAGCAGTTTGTACTCTTGTATCCGGAAAATCGCTGTGGGCCGGTAGCGTTTTCCCAATAAGAAATTCAGGCTGAATGAAATAGACAGATTTGTCACGGCTTGTACTATCTGATGCATAGATAAACTTCACCGAAAACGTGAGTATGAAAGCGATTATAATTACCCGACTCATTGCTGTTTATAAAATGTCATTTTCTAAGCTGGGAATAAAGTACTTTCCACAATTTCACAAATAATATGTCCGATTAAAATATGTGATTCCTGTATGCGTGCAGTATCCTCCGATGGAACCTTGATGCACAAACTGCACTCCTCCGATAGCTTGCCGCCACTTTCACCGGTCAAACCTATGGTTTTCATGTCTAGTTCATTGGCCTGGGCTATTGCATTGATAATATTAACAGAATTGCCTGAAGTACTGATCCCAATGAGCACATCTCCTTTTCTACCGGCCGCTTTCACCATTCTTCGGTAAACTTCATCGTAATTATAGTCATTGGCTACGGCGGTAACGAAAGAGGAATTTACGTGTAATGCTTCGGCAAATAATGGTTCCCTGTCAATATTAAACCGTCCTGATAATTCGGCAGCAATGTGCTGAGCATCTGCTGCACTTCCCCCATTTCCACAAAGCAATATTTTACCACCATTCCTCAAAGCATCAACACACTGGTTCGCCGCCTGCCCGATCAACCGCAAGGTTTCATCATTTTCCAGCATTTTCTGCTTTGTCTCTATCGATTCTTTAATCGTGTGTTTTATATTCATTTTCAGTTATTTGCTCACTACTTTCTCAAATTCAATTTAACTAAAATTCATCAGCAATATTAGCTGTGCGTATGATATTAGATTATCAATATTCTCCAATACCTTCAATGACACTTTCACGATAGGCTTTCAAAAGATTCACCCTCGACACCAATCCTACATATTTTTTCCCATCCAGGACGATCATATTATAATTACCGGTGCGGTTAAATTTATTAACGACTTCCTGAACTCCATGGCTGACCGATACCTTTTCATCATCCAGCGGACTATAAAGATAATTGGAAATCGGTGTTTTATATTTTAGCCGGTCGAACATATCATTCCTCACCCCATCCAACGATATCAATCCAATAAAGGTTTTGCGGCTATCGATAACCACAAATATATTGCGTTTGGATTTTTTTATCATTTTAACCAGATCGCCGAGTGTACTGTTAATTGAAATTGACAAAACATCTTTCTCGATTAAACTCTTAATATTCAATTGCTTAATAACTGCCTGGTCGCGGTATTGGTATTGTTCGCCCTGCAGTTTTAAAGATTGTGTAAAAATAGAATGTTTATTAAAAGTTTTGGCAATTAAATAGGCAATAGACGTAGAAAGCATCAAAGGCACAATTAACTCATAACCATTTGACATTTCAGCAACTAGAAATATCGCTGTCAGCGGAGCCAGCAACACGCCCCCCAGAACAGAAGCCATTCCTACCAGTGTAAAATTACTTTCGTGCAACCCGGTGCCGGAAAATAAATTGTTTAACCCACTCGATAAAGCAAACCCGGTAAAACCACCCATTACAGCGGCCGGTGCAAAAATACCCCCAACCCCTCCTGCCTCGGTAGTAAACGTTGTGGCTATTACTTTAAATAAAATCAGGAATACAGTAAAGATAATGAGTGTCCAGATTAAATCAGACCCTTCAAAAAAACTATTATTTAACAGTTTATCAGAATTACCGCTTACAATGTCCCTGATGTGTTCATAACCCTCTGAAAACAAAGGTGGGAAAAGATAAATCATCACACCCAACAATGAACCTCCAACAAGCAAGCGTATCCAAGCATCCTTAATTTTTGAAAACCACCTGATGATTGTAAAATGCATATAATGAAAGTAAACAGACACGAATCCTGCAACAACTCCGAGGATAATAAAGAACGGAATATCGTTTAAAACAAATTCTTCAGTAACTTTAAAGTTCACCAGGATTTGTTCTGAAGCGAGCATTTTTGTAGTCACGGCACCTGTTACAGATGCCAATAAGAGGGGGATTAATGAGGCTGCAGACAAGTCGAGTAGCAGTACTTCAAAACTAAATATTACGGCTGCAATGGGCGTTGTAAATATAGATGCCATCGCACCTGCAGCCCCACAACCAATAAGCAATGTTTTGTGCTTGTAGCCCAAACGCAGGAACTTGCCGGTAAACGAACCCATTGAAGCCCCTGTTGAGATAATGGGTGACTCCAATCCTATTGAACCACCAAAACCGGCTGTTAGTGAACCGCCTACCAGCGAAGAGAAGAGTTTGTGGTTGCGCATGCTTGCATCCAGTTTTGATATTACATAAAGTATGCGGGGAACATCATGCGCGACATTGTCCCTGATGATATACTTTAGAAACAGTACCGTTAAAAAAATACCAAAAATTGGCGTAACAAGGAAGATATACAGCAGGTCGTAAGTTTCAGACAGTCTGAACAGCCATTCCTCGATGGAAAATACCGTGAACTTCAACAAACCGGCAGCCAATCCGGCTGCTAAGCCAATAAGTACACTGAGTACCATAACGAAATTTTGGTCGCTAATATTCCTCGACCGCCATATCAGAAATTTTATAAATCGCTTATTCCTGCTCATGTAATCCTGGTTGGCCAATCGCAAAGCTAATAAGAAATGCTTTGAGGACAGAAAAGTAAAGCTGATAGAAATGAATTACTTCTTAACGAAGAATTTCGTTGGCATAGTTTGCCCAACTCATGTCTTTTGATGTGGCCGCAACATTTTTCCTGTTGATGGGCCGGTCAATCGCTTTATTCATAACAGCAACCATCGAATCAATATTCCCGGGTTCGGCAAGGTAACCGTTGAATCCATCCTCAACTGTTTCGGTAAAATGTCCCACTTTAGTAGCGAGCATCGGCATTTGAAAATTATAGGCGATCGATTCAATACCGGAAGGTGTGGCTGTCAGGTAGAAAAGCATGATGTTGTCGCTAACCTGGAAATACTTATACACATCTTCGTTCGGAACAAATTCGTTGTTTAAAAAAACTTTATCCTGCAAGTTAAGTTCCTCAATCATAGCGATCGGATTATAATCCTGCTCATCATCCTGCTTTTTAAGGAAGAGTTTTTTTGCCAAACCAAAAGTGGCATTTTTCAGGCGTGTGGTAAACTTTTGCTGATCGAGTGTATTCCAGAACGATTCCCCTACTACCATTAATGAAACATCCTCCCTTTGTTCGGCCAGTTTTGCAAAAGACAGGATGACATTATGCAATCCTTTGTATTTGCGAATAAAGCCGAAATATAAAAAAACATATTTGTTGAGTTTCCAGTCTTTCTTTTGCTTTTCAACATCGAACCCGGCATCAGGAGCAAACATATCATAAACGGGATGGTAAAGTTTATGCACCTTCATCCCCGAACCGGAAATTTCTTTTCCTCTTTCAATGACTTCAAACTTCTTTTTTGGAAATAACCGGTGAAGCTCATCCGCCGTTTTAAAAGCGTGTACGATGTAAGAATCTGCGTGTTTGATTCCCATTCGTGTGAAACGGTTATCAAGCGAACTCCCTTCCTTCTGAATGACGAAATGCAAATCGAAAAACACTTCAATGTCCTTGTATTTCTTCAAGCCTTTTGCGATATAGCCCATTGGCAAGCCCTGGATGGCAATTGCCCATTGGAAAATCACCTTGTCAGGATTTAAACCGGCGATCAACTTTATCGTTTTTCTCCAGCTAAGCGGATTGTTGTAGTTGGTGATATAATGCACCTTGATGTTGGTACCTGCGAGCTGATCGGTTTTGCTTTTGCGATCTATAAAATCGCGCGGAATAATTGCGGGGTATTGCTGTGTCCAGGAAACAATGTGGACTTCGGTATTTTCAATTTTGTCAAAAGCCTTGGCAAGAGAAGTATTGTAGTTGGCGATACCACCCTTGAATTGAGGCCCCGGGCCAAAGCAGACGATTGTTTTTTTATCTTTTTTATCCAATGATTGAATGATTAAATGCGAAAATGCTTGAATGATTAAATGCCTTAATGCTTAAATTTTATCCTTTGCCGCATCAAACACTCTTCTCATTCCCTCTTCGAGTGAGATTTTTGCTTTCCAACCAAATTTTTCTTCTACAAGCGACATATTACAATACCTCGAGTGGACACCAACCGGTTTGTCAAGCAAAGGCTTAATCGTAGGCTTGTAGCCGGCGAATGAGGTAAATACTTCAATCAATTCAAGGAATGAAACCAATTTACCGCTCCCGATATTGTACGCAGAACCATCACCAACATTGTCCATTAAAATTAGGATGAGGTCGATAATATCGTCAATGTGCACAAAATCGCGCCCTTGTTTTCCGCTTCCCCAAACTTCAAATGGATTTTCCATATTTGCAGCACGTGCAGCTATGGCCGGCACCGGGTATGATAATTCCTGGTCTTCACCGTAACCTGAGAAAGGCCTGATACAAACAATGTGAATTCCGTAATGACTGGCAGCTATCTGGGCCAGGAATTCACCGGTAAGCTTGGTCCAGCCGTAAGTCATGTCGGGCGTACCCAGGTTTTTCTTGAAATCGATATCCCCTTCGCTCAACTGGATGGCACCTGCTTCGGTTTGCAGACTTGTTGGATAAGCTGCGCTGGAACTCGGGTATAATACCCTTTCCGGTTTGTGGCGTGTAAGCCAATAGAAAAACTCAGCATCAATACTCAGGTCCAGTCCGACCATTAACGGATCACCGTCAATTTTTAACCGGCCACCAACGATGGCAGCAAAATGAAAAACATCACTGAACCGCTCAAAATCTAAATCGTATTTATCCTGGATAAAATTGGGGTTTGTACGAAACTCAAACAAGAAATCACGGAAATCGCCTTTCCAGAAATAAAAACGTTCGTCTTCTCCAATTATCTCAATATCTTTAAAAGTCCGGCTGGTAAAGCCGTCGAGCCATTCCGAAGGATGCCGGCCAATAGACAGGTCGTCAACAACAAAAATTTTATCATTGGTCGTTTTAAGCAATCTCTTCACCATGTTGCGCCCAACAAATCCGCAGCCGCCTGAAACTAAATGTATTTTCATTAATCTGTTTTATTAATATTGATTTTTGATTTTATCTGGTATTCTTTATTGGAATTTATTCCTCTTGAGATCATATCGGCAAGGAATCCCGTCAGAAATAATTGTGAACCTACCATCATCGCCAGCAGGCCAAAATAGAACAAAGGCCTGTCGGTCATCATTGTGTACGACTCGGCCATGAAAAATTTAGTGTACGCAAGGTAGCTGGCAATTACAAAACCGATGAAAAAAATCAATGAGCCAAAGGTCCCGAAAAAATGCATGGGCCGCTGACCGAACTTCGAAACGAAAACAATCGACAGTAAATCGAGGTATCCTTTGATAAACCGGTCGATTCC
>JAUXBM010000173.1 GCA_030619415.1 Chlorobiota bacterium | reverse complement strand
GGCAGCCGGATGGAAAGTTACAACGGGACCTTATATCCAACCATTTATGATAAATACACAACAATTGAAACTTTAGGCGATGAGAGTTCACCAACAAGCTTTGAATTGCGGCAAAGTATTTTGTTTAATGGTAAGGCCAGTATATTAAACGGTGATTTCATTTTCGAATTTATTGTTCCAAAAGACATAGCCTATCGTTTTGGGGATGGCAGGATCAGCTACTATTTGAACAATGCGGCGGAGGATGGCAATGGCTATTATGAAAATATCGTTATTGGTGGTTATGATGAAGAAGCTGATGAAGACAACCAGGGCCCCGATATTCAACTTTTTATGAATGACACAACTTTTGCGTCAGGCGGTATGACAGACCAAAACCCGATCCTGCTGGCAAAAGTTTGGGATGAAAGTGGAATAAATACGACAGGTAACGGCATTGGGCACGATATTTTTGCTGTCATCGACGGTGATGAATCGACTGGTTTTATTTTGAACGAATATTATGAAGCCGATATAAACAGCTTCAACAGCGGACGGATTTCATACCCCTTTAAAGGTTTAAGCGATGGGAAACACACCCTCAGCCTGAAAGTGTGGGATATTTACAATAACTCATCAACGGCATCAATTGATTTTGTAGTTGTCTCTTCTCAGCAGTTGATTGCTGAAGATCTGATATGTTATCCCAATCCATTTACTACAAGCACGAGTTTTGTTTTTGGCCACAACCAGTCGGGTGAGTTGCTCGAAGTAGTCGTAAAAATATTCAGCGCAACAGGCGCTTTGGTCAGAACAATTGACACAGATATGGTTTCTGAAGGATATAAATCAAATCCAATTACATGGGATGCAACCTCTGATGCGGGCGACATAGTGGCAAGAGGGTTTTACATTGCCCATATTTTTGTTCGTAATCAATACGGTTCAACGAGTCAGGACCGAACAAAAATGATTTTCATACGTTAATTAATCACAACGAGCCAACGTTTTTATGCCGTTCTTTGTCAAGCAAGAAGAATGAAACGAATTATTTTAAATACTTTATTGTTTCTTTTTCCGATCATATTTATCGGGCAGGTTCATGAG
Source organism: Chlorobiota bacterium (assembly GCA_030619415.1). Lineage (GTDB taxonomy): Bacteria > Bacteroidota > Bacteroidia > Bacteroidales > F082 > JAADID01. The sequence continues at coordinate 3,369 of JAUXBM010000173.1, read as the reverse complement.
TCCATTCACCTGGAATGGAAGGGGATGAGCAGCCAGACAACAGTAAAAGATATTCAAATCAACTATCTTTCGTTTGATGGGGCTAACAATATTCCTGAATATGGTTCATTGCCAATATATGTGAAACAGGTAGAATTACCCGGTGCCTTTTTTGGATGTGAAATTGAAATAAAGATCAATGTAGCTGATACCTTGTCCGGCGTAGAATCAGCAAAATTATCTGATGCTGAATTACTAAAAACGGATGTTCAATATTCGATTGAATATCGTGAAAACAAGGCTTTTATAAATATCATTCCTGTCATTGTTGCTGATGATAATTCGATCATCCTGATCACTGATTTTAATTTGGACGTATTCTTTGTACCCGTTGAAGAAGCAAGAACTTTTCGCCAGGTGCAGCAAAATTATGCCGACCATTCAGTGTTACAGAACGGTACCTGGTTTAAGATGGGGATCATGACGGAAGGCATTCATAAACTTTTGTACAACGATTTGACAACTGCTGGAATTGATCCGGCACAACTTGATTTGAATAAGTTAGGCATATTCGGAAATTTTAAAGGGATGTTGCCCGAGTCGAACGGAACTCCAAGATTGGACGATCTGCAGGAAAATTCAATTATGGTGGTTGGTGGGCAGGATGGTAGTTTTGACCCGGATGATTACATTTTATTCTATGCCAATGCAGCTACCGAATGGTGGTACAATATTTTTTCTCACCGTTTCGATCATTTTAACAATTTATATGCCGACACAGTTTATTATTTCCTGACACCCGATATGGGAACGGGGAAACGAATAAATCCTGTTGAGAATACCGGCTATGAGCCCACGCAGGTACTGAATACTTTTTATGATTTTGATGCCCATGATAATGATCTTGAAAACCTGATCTATTCAGGGAAAGAGTGGTTTGGAGAACGGCTGACCGGCGATACGCTCGAGCGGGATTTTTCGTTCAACTTCCCAAACCTGAGAACCGACAGGCCTGTATATCTTAATTTTGACATTGTGGCCCGCGGACTCGTGCACACGTATTACGAAGTGTTGGTCAACGGTGAAATTGTGATCGATTCCACAAAACTCAATCGGATTGTTACCAATAGCAATACTTATGCAAGGCGATCTACCCGGAAGATCACCTTTTTTGCTGATCAGGATAAGCTGGATGTAAAAGTAAGGTACCTCACCGAAGACAATACCGCAATTGCCTGGCTGAATTTTATTGAATTCAACATTGAACGCGACCTGGTTTATACGGGCGGGCAAATGTCGTTTCGCGATCCGCACATCAGTGCGGCAGGCAACATTACCCGTTTCGAAATAGAAGAGGTAAACACCAAGGTTTGGGTTTGGGACATTACCGATCGTTTTAACCCCGGAACGGTCGCATTTGAAAAATCAGGAAACTTGTTGCATTTTACTTTGCCTACTGATACGCTCAAAGAGTTTGTTGTTTTTGATGAAAGTGAGCTTCATTCGCCGGTTGAAATCCTGCCCATAAACAACCAGGATTTACATTCGATAACCGATGTGAATTTTGTCATTATCAGCCCCGATGTGTTTTTTGATCAGGCTGAACGGCTTGCTGGTATTCACCGTACAAACGATGAGTTGAAGACGATTGTGGTTACCCCTGAACAGGTATACAATGAGTTTTCTTCAGGGTCGCAGGATGTTGGCGCAATCAGGGATTTTATGAGAATGCTGTATAAAAAAGGAGCCTTCGGAAATCAGCCTGCTTATCTGTTGTTGTTTGGCGATGCCTCGTACGATTACAAACACCGGGTTCATGAGAATACGAATTTCCTTCCTACTTACGAATCTAAAGAGTCGTTAACGGCTACCGGTTCATTTGTAACCGATGATTTTTTCGGCCTGCTTGATGATGATGAAGGCTCGAACAGCAGTGGTGAACTGGATATTGGTATTGGCAGATTTCCGGTGACAAACGCAGACCAAGCGAAGATTGCTGTTGATAAGGTGGAACACTATTTGTCAAAAGATAAATCGGTTCACGGAAGTTGGCGCAACAATATCTGTTTTGTTGCTGACGATGAAGATCGCAACCTGCACCTCGACCAGGCCAACCTGCTTATCAGCATTACCGATACTTTGCACCCCGGCATCAATATCAATAAGATTTTTTCGGATGCCTACACAAAAGTCATTATCCCCGGGGGAAAACGGTTTCCAGAGGTAAACGAGACGATTAAAGGGCAGGTTGATAAAGGAACTTTAATTTTAAATTACACCGGACACGGAGGTTTAATCGGATGGGCTAAAGAAGTAATCTTAGATGTACCCACCATCAGGGGGTTTGATAATTTAGACAATATGCCCTTATTTATAACCGCTACCTGTGAGTTCAGCCGTTATGATGATCCCGAGTTTGTCTCGGCCGGCGAATATGTGTTTCTGAACGAAAAAGGAGCGGGAATTGCGTTGCTCACTACAACACGTCTCGCCTATGCGCATGCAAACATCGTTGTTAATCAACGCATCTATCAAAACCTGCTCGAACGTGAAGATGGAGAGCGTCCCCGATTGGGTGACCTTGTCCGTATTTCGAAAATACCGGCAAATACCAATTATTTAAACTTTGTATTGTTGGGCGATCCGGCCCTGAGGCTGGCCTATCCAAAGTATGAAGTAATTACCGAAAAGATCAATAATAAATCCACTAGCAGTGCAATAGATACCGTCCATGCACTTACCCATGTGTCAGTTTCGGGGATGATCGCTGACGATAAAGGTGTGAAGATTGAAAATTTCAACGGTTATGTATATCCTAAAGTACTTGATAAGCCATCAATTTATACTACGCTGGGACAGGAGAAAAAAAGTTATCCTGTTGACTTTGATCTATCTGACAAAATTTTATTCGATGGTAAAGTCAGTGTAGTAGATGGCAATTTTGAATTTTCCTTCCTTGTTCCAAAAGACATTGCCTACAAATATGGTTTTGGTAAGATCAGTTATTACGCATTTGATACGGCGAACAGCACAGATGCCTGGGGAGGATACGAAGAAATTTATATTGGCGGTTATAATGAAGAGGCTGAGCCGGACTACGAAGGGCCTGAGATTTTTCTTTACCTGAACGACAACAACTTTAAATCGGGTGATGTTACGACCAGCAACCCGTTGTTTTTTGCGGAACTTTTTGATGAACAAGGTATCAACGCAACAGGCAACAGCCTGGGCAGGGACATTAACCTGGTGATGGATGAGAATCATTCAAACTCTATGTTGATGAATGAGTATTTCAAACTGGATGTTGATAGCTACAAGAGTGGGAAAATCGCTTATGCTTTTGATGGCCTCCGAAATGGATGGCACACAATTAATTTAAAGGCGTGGGAT
>JAUXBM010000130.1 GCA_030619415.1 Chlorobiota bacterium | reverse complement strand
CAACTGGAACTCATACCCTTCGCGGCGCATGGTTTCGACAAGAATGGACAAGTGAAGGATTCCCCTTCCGTAAACGAGATATGCATCAGGAGAATTGGTTTCTTCAACACGCAACGCAAGGTTTTTTTCAATCTCAAGGTAAAGCCGGTCGCGCAAATGACGTGATGTTACATACTTTCCTTCCTTGCCAAAGAATGGTGAATTATTCACCGTAAACAACATACTGATGGTTGGTTCATCAATTTTTATAGGTGGTAAACCTTCGGGGTTTTCAAAGTCGGAAACTGTATCTCCGATCTCAAAATCCTCGATCCCCATAAGTGCAATAATATCTCCGGCAAAAACTTCAGTTTTACACTTTTCTTTACCCAGGCCTTCAAAAGTATAGAGTTCCTTGATCTTCGATTTCTTAATTGTTCCGTCCCTCTTTACAAGAGAAACAGGCATGCCCATCTGCATCTTTCCGCGCAGCAACCTGCCCACCGCGATCCTGCCAAGATAGGAGGAATAATCGAGCGAGGTAATTTGCATTTGTGGTGTCCCCTCGATGAATTCTGATTGGGGAATGTGTTCAATTATTGTGTCAAGTAAAAAGGCCACATCTTCTGTAGGTTCTTGCCAGTCTTCAGCCATCCAGCCTTGTTTCGATGAGCCAAAAACCGTCGGAAAATCGAGTTGTTCTTCAGTAGCACCAAGGTTAAACATCAGATCGAAAATGGCTTCCTGCACCTCCTCGGGCCGGCAATTGGGTTTATCTACCTTGTTAATAACAACAATGGGTTTCAGGTTCAGGTCGATTGCTTTTTGCAACACAAAGCGGGTTTGAGGCATCGGGCCTTCAAAGGCATCTACAAGCAACAGAACACCGTCGGCCATGTTTAACACCCGTTCTACTTCCCCGCCAAAATCGGAGTGGCCTGGGGTATCGATAATATTTATTTTGGTGTTTTTATATCGGATTGATACATTCTTGGATAAAATGGTAATTCCTCTTTCGCGTTCCTGGTCATTGCTGTCAAGGATCAATTCTCCCATTTCCTGGTTATCCCTGAAAAGTTTTACCTGGTGAAGCATCCTGTCAACAAGTGTTGTTTTCCCGTGGTCAACGTGCGCGATGATGGCTATGTTTCTGATATTTTGCATCCTGCTGGTCGTTTAATTTTTCGAGCGGCAAAAGTAGTCTAAAATGTTTATCGTGAACTGCAAAGCTTAAAGTAATGGGCTGGAAGGCGGAGGACAGAAGTCAGAAGTCGGAAGTCAGAAGTCGGAAGTCAGAAGTTTATTTTTTTTGATGGATTGAGACCATTGCAAAACCCCTTTAAATTGTCTTTCTGAACGCAGTGAAGAATCCTTATGTTCTGGATTTCAGCTATGTAAAGACCCTTCACTGCGTTCAGGATGACAAAATAGTTTGTTTTGCAAAGGTCTCGGATTATTTATTTGATTTGGTTACGGGTTGCAGTTGAGTTAGAATTGAGTTATTTTGCATAAGTGATTTATATCGGGAAAAACAGCTACGATCCTTATTTTAATATTGCCGCTGAGGAATATATTCTGAAGCATTTTAAGGAAGATGTACTCATGTTGTGGCAATCGGAACCTTCTGTAGTTGTTGGCAAACATCAAAATACCCTTGCGGAGATAAATCATCAATTTATTGAGGAAAATAAAATTCCCGTAATTAGAAGGATTTCGGGTGGTGGAACTGTTTACCATGATCGTGGCAACCTCAATTACACACTCATCACCACCAATGAGCAAAAAGACAAGCTCATCGATTTTAAAAAATTTACGAATCCTGTGATTGCTTTCCTTAAAACGCAAAACATTAGAGCAACATTTGAAGGCAAGAACAACCTCAAGGTAGATGGCAAAAAGATTTCGGGAAATTCGGCCCATGTATTTAAAAACAGGGTAATGCATCATGGAACAATCTTATTTGATACTGATTTACAACGGCTTGAGGAAGCCATCAGATCCGCGTCGCATCAAATGCACGACAAAGCGGTAAAGTCTGTCAGGGCAACTGTAACCAACCTTAAACATCATTTTAACAATGACATATCTTTTATTCAATTCAAAACAATGTTTCAGGATTTTCTTTTCGCTAGTTTAGATATTAAAGAATCACGAAATCTATCAAAACATGCTATGTCTGAAATTGGTAAACTGGTCAAAAACAAGTACCAAAAATGGGACTGGAATTATGGGTATTCACCGGCTTATGTTTTCAGGAATGAGTTAAATGGAAATAAAATTCGGTTAACAGTCAAAAACGGGATCATCGAAAAAGTTGAAATGGAACCCGCAAATGAACTCGCTGAAAAGCTGTTGGGTGACAAACATAATAAGGATGAGTTGAAGTTGAAATTTGCCGATTTGTTTCAGGATAAATCAACGACGGATAAATATTTAAAATTATTGGGTTATTAACGGATATTTGCAAAACCACAGGGCATCATCCAATGAAAGACGAACAAAACAAACTTGGTGATCTTAACAAGAACTTTGAAGGCGAAGTCCTTTTTGATGCGGCGACCCGAATAATGTACGCCACCGATGCATCTGCTTATCGCGAAATACCGCTGGCCGTGGCCTATCCAAAAACCAAAGAAGACATTAAAAAGCTAATCCGCTTTGCACGCGAAAACAAAACCTCGATCATCCCCAGAACAGCCGGAACTTCTTTGGCAGGACAAGTTGTTGGCAGTGGCATAGTGGCTGATGTTTCGAAACACATGACCCAAATTCTGGAAGTCAATGAAAAGGAGAAATGGGTCAGGGTTCAGCCCGGTGTCATTATGGATGAGCTAAATAAGCTTTTGCACCCGCTTGGTTTGTTTTTCGGACCGGAAACATCTACCTCGAACCGATGCATGATGGGCGGCATGGTTGGGAACAATGCCTGCGGAGCACATTCGTTGGTATATGGCAGTACGAGAGATCACACTTTGGAATTGCATACAATATTGAGCGATGGGTCAGAAGCAGTTTTCAGGTCGCTTTCAAAAAATGAGTTCAACAATAAAAAATCAGGTCAATCACTTGAATCTAAAATCTATCAAAAAACAGATCAAATACTTTCAAACGCCGATAACCGGAAATCAATCAGGAAAGAATTTCCTGATCCGAAACTCGAACGGCGGAATACCGGTTATGCATTGGACATCCTGCTGGAGACAGAACCTTTTAATGATGGCGGCCAAGCATTCAACTATTCAAAATTACTGGCAGGGTCGGAAGGGACACTCGCCTTCACCACCGAGATTAAATTAAACCTGGTTCCCCTCCCTCCTGCTCACAATGCCCTTGTTTGTGTTCACTTAAAATCAGTTCCTGATTCATTGAGGGCCAATTTAATCGCGCTCAAATACAAGCCTGTTGCAATCGAATTGATGGATAAGGTTATCCTTGATCTGACAAAAGAAAACATTGAACAACAAAAGAACAGGTTCTTTGTAAAAGGCGATCCCGGAGCCATACTAATTGTTGAATTCGCTGAAGAAGAACCTGGTGAGATTGCCAGAAAATCGGCCGAAATGCAAAATGAAATGGAAGCCGCTGGTTATGGTTTTTATTTTCCGATCATTACAGGCCCGGAGATCAATAAGGTATGGAACCTGCGTAAAGCTGGTCTCGGCATACTGAGCAATATGACCGGCGATGCCAAACCCGTTCCTGTAATTGAAGATACGGCTGTACATCCTGAAGTCCTTCCGGACTATATTGAAGAAATTGAGAAAATCTTCGCCAAATATGACAAGCAGTGTGTTTATTATGCGCACATCGCGACAGGCGAATTGCACCTCCGTCCGGTGCTTAATTTAAAAGATTCCAGGGATGTTGAACTTTTTCATCAGATTGCAGAAGATACGGCACACCTGGTGAAAAAATACAATGGCTCACTGAGTGGGGAACATGGTGATGGCCGGCTTCGTGGAGAATTTATCCCCCTGATGCTTGGTAATCACAATTATCAGCTTTTTAAAGAGCTAAAAGATGCCTGGGATCCTGATCATATTTTCAATCCCGGAAAGATTGTTGACACCCCGAAAATGAATACCAGTCTCAGGTATCAACCGGGAGAAGCAACCAAAGAAATCGATACCTATTTTGATTTTTCGAAAGACCTGGGGATTCTTCGTGCTGCAGAAAAATGCAACGGGACAGCTGCCTGTCGTAAAACAGCCGTGATTGGCGGGACGATGTGCCCCAGTTATATGGCCTCGAAAGATGAAGATAAGAGTACGCGGGCACGAGCAAATATCCTCCGTGAATTTCTAACAACTTCTAAAAAATCAAACCCGTTCGATCATCAGGAAATTTACCAGGTGATGGACATGTGCCTTTCGTGTAAAGCCTGTAAATCGGAATGTCCGTCCAGTGTGGATGTGGCGAAATTGAAAGCAGAATTTCTTCAGCATTATTATGAGACGAACGGCATTCCACTCAGGACAAAATTGATTGCCAACATTCCCATGATCAGCAAACTGGGAAGTATGGCCCCGGGGATTTACAATTTCTTCAATTCCAATTCCTTCACATCAGGTCTTCTGGCCAGGATGGTCGGATTTGCTCCGGAAAGGAAATTTCCATTGCTGAGTAAAATGCCACTTGACAAATGGTTTACCAAGAACCAAAGCACTGTTAATGGCCGTGAATGCACGAATGGGAGGGTTTATTTGTTTAATGATGAGTTCACCCGATTCAATGACACCGACATTGGGATTAAAGCCATCAGACTATTATCAAAACTGGGCTATGAGGTAATTATCCCCGATCATATTGAGAGCGGACGAACATACCTTTCAAAAGGACTGGTCAGGAAGGCGAAAAATATTGCCATTAAAAATGTGCAGGTACTTAAAGGCAAAATCACAGAAGCAACACCACTGGTTGGAATAGAACCTTCCGCCATTTTAACATTCAGGGATGAATACCCTGAGTTGGTGGGGGATCAGCTTAAGGCAGCTGCTATCGACCTGGCCAGAAACTGCCTGATGATTGATGAGTTCCTTGAAAAAGAAATAAAGGCCGGAAAAATAAAAAAGGATCAATTTACCAAAGAAAAGCAACACATCAAATTGCATGGGCATTGTTTTCAAAAATCACTCGCTTCAACCTCCCCCACCCTTGCCATCCTCGGGTTTCCGGAAAACTACTCTGTTGAAGAAATCTCATCAGGTTGCTGTGGTATGGCAGGCTCATTCGGTTATGAAAAAAAACATTACGACTTATCGATGAAAGTGGGTGAATTGGTGTTATTTCCTGAAGTTCGAAAAACAGGGAAAGAAGTAATTATTGCGGCACCAGGCACTTCATGCAGGCACCAGGTAAAAGACGGCACCGGACGAACTGCCCAACACCCGGTTGAAATTCTATTTGACGCGCTTGTCAGGCCTTCGCTCTGACCGACGCTGGAGAATGGAGTAGTGGTGTGTTAGAGTAGTCTTAGTTTGAATTGAAGTTTATTCTAATCCATCACTCCATCCATCCATTACTCCTCTCCTGAATAATCTGCAAAAAGGATCTCTCAATAATTATTTTCAATCATCAAACTGTTGACAATCCTTTAATGTAGTATCTTTGCACCCGATTTTTGGTCCAGTAGCTCAGTTGGATAGAGCAACAGCCTTCTAAGCTACACATTCCATTAGTTTTACATAATTACTCATCGCAGACTTTCGCAGTCAATCTCTTGTTTCTACTGACTTT
>JAUXBM010000160.1 GCA_030619415.1 Chlorobiota bacterium | reverse complement strand
TGTCCGCTAAAATCTAATTCTTTAATTTTGTCCATCTTATTTTATAATTTTAGGTTTCGGAGGCTAATTTCGACAGACCTCCGGAACTTTTCAAATTACAAACATAGGGGCTAATTGACCTAAACAAATCCAAAATCCGAATTTCTAAACAGCCACTAAGTTGGATTGTTTTGGATTTAGACATTAGAAATTAATTAGAGCAATTCGACATTAGAGCAATTATCAAACCCCCTGTTGCAATTTGTGGCAGGGGTTTTTTTAAGCTTTATTCCTCTTATACACCGGTACAGGGCATTTTGCCGAACCGATACCGTATTTAATTGAATCATATCGTATCATCAATATCGTATATCTATCGAATAATAACGAATCGTATCGTATCAGTAATTGAAAATATTGATACATTTGCCACATGGAAAATACTGTTCACACATTCAAAATAAACCTTGATTGGGAATTAATCAGACTGATAAGCCAAATTGATAGATTTGATGCCACATGGACCTCAATTGAGAAAAGAGAAGGACAAAGTTTAAAACAATTGAAATCAATTGCAACCGTAAGGAGTGTAGGTGCTTCAACACGGATTGAAGGTTCCAAAATGTCAGATGAAGAAGTAGAGGTACTGCTTAAAGATATTGATATTACAAAAATTGAAGATAGAGATTCACAAGAAGTTATCGGATATTTTGAAACACTAGATTTGATTACAGAATTGTACGATGATATTAACATAAATGAGAGTGCTTTAAAGAACTTACATAACATCTTACTAAAACACAGTGAAAAAGACAACTGGCATAAAGGAGATTACAAGCAACATAGTAATGCAGTAGAAGCACAACTACCGGACGGAACGAAACAAATTATTTTTCAAACAACAGATGCTGGTTTTCCAACACAAGATGCAATGCGACATTTAATTGACTGGTATAAAAAAGACAATGCAACTCATCCATTAGTTAAATGCGCTTTGTTTGCATATGACTTTGTAAGCATTCATCCTTTTCAAGATGGAAATGGTAGATTAAGCCGGCTGATTTCAACTCTGTTGCTACTTAAATATGGATACAAATGGGTTCAATACGTAAGTTTTGAGTATGAGATTGAAAGCAGAAAAACAGAATATTATCGAGTACTAAGAAATTGTCAAGCACAACGTCCCAATGAAAATGCAACCGAATGGGTGAGTTTCTTCCTTAATGCTCTTAATAATATTCAACAGCAATTAATGAGAAAGCTTGACTTTAAAGGAATTGAAACAAAACTGTCACCGAGAGAGAAATCAATATTAACCTTTATAGATAATAATGCTGGTTGTAAATCAGGCGGAATAGCCAAAAGATTAGGAATACCGAGTCCGACTGTAAAGAGAATTCTTCCGGAATTATTAAAGAAAAACTTAATAGAAAAACACGGAATTGGACCAGGAACAAATTACTCAAGAAAATAATAGTGCCCTTAATAAAGGCGTACAGATCAATTATCAAATCCCCTGTTACATTTGTGGCAGGGGATTTTGTGAGTACCCATCCACCCCCTTGCCACACGCTGGCCTACACACTCCCCCGCCAGCGGGGGAAATTTGTTTCAACTCAATAGTATAAGGATTTTTTTTACTTTCCTGAATTAATTTACGAACCTCATTTCCCCCGCTGGCGGGGGATTAAGGGGGTGGACAGATTCCATGTCACCTCTGCCGGAGGTCTATACCGTATCTCCCCCCAACTTACCTTTCCCCCAATTCAATTGAAATTACTTTTTCCTGTCCGTCTCTCAGAATGGTCATATCAACTACATCACCCGGCTGGTACTTTTTTAGCGCATTGGAATATTCCATCAAATCACTGACCTTCTCATCGCCAAAAACTATGATGATATCGTCCTTCAACAAACCGGCTTTGTCACCCGGAGAATCTTTTCGTACCGAACTTATCTTTACACCTTCTCCCTGGTAAGAAAAGTCGGGGATGGAACCGGTAGCAGCCTTACGGTCTGTTTTTGCTTGAGTTGTTGGTTGCGTTGCGGGTGTAGCTTTTCCGGTGTATTCAAAAGGGGTGTCGCGGTCGCTTAGGTAAACAACTACTTCTTTGGCTACAGTTGCCACCTTCACAAGTCCTTTGCCATCAATTTTGTCGTAAGTATCGGTTGGACGGTGGTAGTCTTCGTTGGGTCCCGAGAACAACTGCACCGCCGGTATTCCTTTTTCGATGAAAGCCACCTGGTCGCTGGCATCCAGATCCTGCGTAATTAAATCCGTTTTTACACCCGTGGTGTAGTCGGTACCCATAAAAACAAACTTCCATTCTTTGGCCGAGGATGAATTAATTACCATCAATTTATTATCAAATAAACGGCCATCGGTATCCAGGTTTACATTGGCAATTACATCACCTTTATAATGCTTATTAAGTTGGCTCACAAAATAACGGGAACCAATTAAACCGGCTTCTTCGGCAGTAAATGCGACAAAAATAATTGTCCGTTTTGGCCGGACGGTTTTACCCATCGACCTTGCTATTTCCAGCATGATGGAAACACCGCTGGCATTATCATCGGCACCATGATGGATTTTTCCTTCGTTGCCTTTGCGCACATCAGGCCATCCCATTCCAAGGTGATCATAATGGGCAGAAAGCACGACAGGGGAATCCTTCAATTTTTCGTCAGTACCAGGAATGATGGCTACCACATTTTTCATCTTCATTTCGCCCTTGTCGGAAAAAGTGTGAGAGAACTCCTGGAGATAGGAGCCATCCATTGGTTGTAATCCATATTCTTTAAACTTGCCGGCAATGTATTCGGCAGCGGCATCCAGTTCGGGTGTTCCCAAACCGCGGCCCTTTAATTCATCAGAAGCTAAATACTCGATATGCTTCATCATTCTTTTCTCTGAAAAAACAGGGGCAAGTGTTGCAAGAGGCTCCCGCTTTTCAATCATACTTATATTTTGCGCACTACTCTTAAAAACTTTCACCATCGGGGAATTCAGTACCGGCCATTGCCCTTTGGCTACATTCACAGGTTCTCCCCCTTCAAAGGCAAGATAGCTGTACTTGCCGTAATGGGGTAGTTTTCGGATAAGACCGGGAATCGCATCTTTGTTGTCGATGGCAATAAAAGCATGGCTGTTGTTGCTGTTTTGCTCGTCAAAAACCGTTAAAATAAAACTGTGGTTATCTCTGGCAATCAGCTTGTCATCATACCGAACCGAATCACCGTGCATTGAAGAGGTGTAGTTTTCAATTGCCGAATTTATTTTATCCGCAAACTTGTTTTCGAAACCGATGATCCAGCTTGTTCTGTCTGCCGGTAGAGTTTCATATTCGTCATCAAAAACAATTTCAAATTCATCGTTGTCAGCTGCCTGCCATTGCTTGAAAAACTCCTGGTACAATTGCTTTTTATTTTCATCAGCCTGCGACGGCAATACAACAAAGTTTGCTTTGCTGGCCAGTATCTTCGACCAGGTAGGCGGCACTTCCAGCGGATCTAGAATCCTGAAAACATCGTATTGCGGATCGACCATTAGTTTCAGTGGTTCGCTGTTAAGGCTATACTGAAATTCCTGTGTTTTTTTATGCATGTCAACTACAAAAATTTCAAGGCCTTTTTCGGTTGCTACCGCGATGGGAATGTCAACCGAAAATGCATCTGACTCTTGTTTCTGTTCCAGCGTAAGCATGACTCTGAACTGCCGGTTATATTTGTTCACATTCACCTCTCCAATAGCGATTTCCGGTGCGCCGGTTCGGGTCAGCCATTGTGTGAAGAATGGTTTTAAATCCATCCCCGAAACGGTTTCCATCGAAGTTCTGATGTTGTCAAAAGAGGCAACTTTAAACTTGAAGTTTTCATTAAAGAGCGACATCCCTTTCTTAAAGTCTTCATCACCCAGCTTTCGCCGAAGCATATGCCACATCATCAGCGATTTGCCGTATCCGATGGCTTCGCTGGCAGCATCATGGCGTGATAAGAATGTATTCACCGGAAAATCATTGCTTTCGTCAACTACGTTGGTGAATTTTTGCAATGTTGATCGACGGTAAGCTTCTCCCTGTCCACGTTGTTCACTGATCAGGTGGTCGGCCTCGTAAGCGGTAATGCCTTCGCACCAGTTGCCTGAATCAAAATCTACGTAAACACTGTTTCCCCACCAGTTGTGGAGAAGTTCGTGCGGGTAAGACGAATGCAAGATCCATGGGAAGCGAATAACTTTTTCGCCCAGCAATGTAAACGAAGGCATGCCGTAGCCGGTTTCCCAAAAGTTCTCGACCAGGGCAAATTTAGTATATGGGTAGGAGCCGATCAAATCCTCGTACATGACCATGTATTGCTCGGTAACTTCGAGGTATTTGTTGGCAAGCCCTTCGTCGGGTGTACGCAAAAAAGCCATTGCTTTAATACCGCTGTTCATGCTGTACGAATACTCATTGAACTTTGCTCCGATCAAAAAGATTTCTTCTTGTGGCCTGTCGCAGAACCATGTATCGAAATGTTGGTCATTCGTTATACTTTCAGCAGTTCTCTCGCCTTGTGAAACCGTTTTCCAGCCTTCCGGTAAAGTAGTGCTTAACTGGTAAGTGGCCAGTTTTTCATCAACGGTGGGGACCCAATAAGTGGAGCCGGCAAGGTAAATTCCGGTCTCGCTGATAATTCCCGGCGACTCGGCAAACCCACGCTGGTAGTTTTCTTCGCTTTGCGAAAACGGGGAATTAATTTCTCCTTCGTAATGAACGACAAAACTAGTTGTTCCTTTTTTCAGCTTGAGTTTCCATTTGTTGAGTTTCAGGCCGCTACTGCCACCACTATCGTCCCTGTCCATGCCCACATCTTTAGCCTCCGCATCAAAATCAATCTGCTCCGCTTTTACATTTTTTGAAAAGAAAGTGGGGGTAAGGGAGGCATTAAGGCTAAACAGCAATCCATC
>JAUXBM010000072.1 GCA_030619415.1 Chlorobiota bacterium | reverse complement strand
TGCTGGCTCAGTTCATTGTTAAATTTAGATATGGGGAGATACCGAAGCGGTCAAACGGGGCAGACTGTAAATCTGTTGGCTCAGCCTTCGGAGGTTCGAATCCTCCTCTCCCCACACAATGAGTCTCAAGTTCTGGGTCTCGAGTGTTGAGTTGAAAAAACTCGAAACTCGAAACTCGAGACTCGAAACTCTTAAGCGGGAGTAGCTCATCTGGTAGAGCGACAGCCTTCCAAGCTGTAGGTGGCCGGTTCGAGCCCGGTCTCCCGCTCAAAAATGCCGGGGTAGCTCAGGGGCAGAGCGCTTCCTTGGTAAGGAAGAGGTCACGAGTTCAATTCTCGTCCTCGGCTCAAAAGGATTTTTTTTACTGAATAACATTAATTTTTATAAACAAGTTTTGATATGGCTAAAGAAACATTTGATCGGTCCAAACCTCATGTTAACATAGGTACAATTGGACACGTTGACCACGGTAAAACCACACTAACAGCTGCAATCACTCAGACATTGGCTGAAAAAGGATTGGCAGAATTTGCTTCTTTTGATTCAATTGATAATGCTCCTGAAGAAAAAGAGAGAGGGATTACAATTAACACAGCGCACGTTGAGTATGCGACTGATAACCGTCACTATGCTCACGTTGACTGTCCGGGTCACGCCGACTACGTTAAGAACATGGTTACTGGTGCTGCTCAAATGGACGGCGCAATTTTGGTTGTTGCTGCTACTGATGGCCCAATGCCACAAACACGTGAGCACATCCTTCTTGCTCGTCAGGTAGGTGTTCCCAGTCTCGTTGTATTCATGAACAAAGTGGATATGGTGGACGATGAGGAGCTACTTGAATTGGTTGATATGGAAATCCGTGAACTACTTTCATTTTACGAATATCCCGGAGACGACACACCAATTATTCAAGGTTCTGCACTCGGAGCGCTCAACGGAGAAGAAAAGTGGCAAGGTCAAATCATAGAATTGATGGAAGCTTGTGATACATGGATTAAACTACCCAAACGCGACATTGACAAACCATTCCTTATGCCTGTTGAAGATGTATTTTCAATTACAGGACGTGGAACAGTTGCTACCGGAAGAATTGAAACAGGTATTATCAACTCAGGCGACAAAGTAGATTTGATTGGAATGGGTGCCCCAAAAGGCCTTGGCTCGACTATTACCGGTGTTGAAATGTTCCGTAAGATTCTTGACAGAGGTGAAGCCGGTGACAATGCTGGTTTACTCTTGAGAGGTATTGGGAAAACAGAAATTACCAGGGGAATGGTTATTGCCAAACCGGGAAGTGTAACTCCACACCAAAAATTTAAAGCAGAGGTTTATATCCTTAAAAAAGAAGAAGGTGGACGTCACACTCCATTTCACAACAAATACCGTCCGCAATTCTACTTTAGAACAACTGACGTAACAGGAGAGATTTTCCTTCCGGAAGGAACTGAAATGGTAATGCCTGGTGACAACCTTACAATTACAGTTGAACTCATCCAGAAAATCGCCATGAACAAAGGACTCCGTTTTGCTATCCGCGAAGGTGGACGTACGGTTGGTGCTGGTCAGGTAACTGAAATTCTTGACTAAGGTTAATATAAAATATAGCTTAAGGTATTTCGGATTTATTCGGAATACCTTTGGCTTGTAACAATACGGGTGTAGCTCAATTGGTAGAGTAGTGGTCTCCAAAACCATTGGTTGTGGGTTCGATTCCTACCACCCGTGCAAAACAATTATCTGAAATGGCAAAATTTAGTGTACTAAATTATTTTAAAGAGAGTTATAACGAATGGATGCATAAAGTATCCTGGCCAAGTTGGAGTGAGCTGCAGAATAGTGCAATAGTCGTGTCCGTCGCTTCCCTTTTAATCGCAATAGTCGTTTATTTGATGGACATCTCATTCTCAAGTGTACTGGAAAGTTTCTATACAATAGATCTTTTCTAGTTATGAGAGAATGTAAAAAGTATTATTCTAATCAATTATAAATACAAACTGTTTAAACTAAAACCAATCTCCCTGCGATGAGCGAACAATCAGTTCATAAATGGTATGTGGTAAGAGCGATCAGCGGTAAAGAAAACAAGGTAAAGGAATACCTTGAAAGTGAAATTAACCGTTTGAAACTTCAGGATGGTATCCTACAGATACTGATCCCTAAAGAAAAGGTCTACCAATTACGGAAAGGGAAAAAAGTGAGCAAAGAGCGAAACTATTTTCCCGGTTATGTGCTGATTGAAGCAGACTTATCAGGTGAAATACCCCACATCATCAGGAATGTACCCAATGTTTTGGGTTTTCTTGGAACACGTGGAGTAGCTGAACCGATCAGGCCTGCCGAAGTAAAGCGAATATTGGGTAAGGTTGATGAACTGGCAGAGCTGGGTGAAGAAGTGAACGTACCATTTATTGTTGGAGAATCGGTCAAAGTTATCGATGGACCCTTCAACAGTTTCAGCGGAATTATTGAAGAGATAAATGAAGAGAAGAAAAAGCTGAAAGTAATGGTAAAGATCTTTGGACGAAAAACTCCGTTGGAACTCAACTTTATGCAGGTTGAAAAAGAATAGATTTAAACATTATCACAAATTTTAAACATCTGTTTAAAATGGCAAAAGAAGTAAGTGGATTAATTAAATTACAGATTCGGGGAGGGGCCGCAAATCCTTCACCACCTGTTGGGCCGGCATTGGGTGCCAAAGGTGTGAACATCATGGAATTCTGTAAACAGTTTAATGCCCGTACGCAGGATCAGGCCGGTAAGGTTATTCCTGCTATCATTACTGTTTATAAGGATAAATCCTTTGATTTCATCATCAAAACACCGCCGGTTGCTGTACAGATCAAAGAAGCTGCAAAGCTGAAAAAAGGATCTGCAGAGCCAAACCGTGCCAAAGTAGCTACGATTACCTGGGAACAGGTAAGAAATATTGCAGAAGGAAAGATGAAAGATTTAAATGCTTTCTCTGTTGAATCGGCAATGCGTATGGTAGCTGGTACCGCACGAAGCATGGGTGTGAAAGTAAAAGGTAAATTCCCCGCAGAAGTATAAAAAAAAGTTAACGTAAAATTGTTAACAGGAGGAGAATATGGCAAAATTGACTAAAAAATACAAAGAAGCTTTAGCCAAATTCGATAGTGAAAAACAGTACTCCTTAACAGAGGCCGTTGAATTAGTAAAAGAGATTTCTTATGCAAAATTTGATGCTTCCGTTGATTTAAACATCAGGCTGGGCGTTGACCCGAGAAAAGCTAACCAAATGGTTAGAGGTTCTGTAACCTTACCTCACGGTACAGGTAAAGAAGTTAAAATTCTCGTGTTGTGTACACCTGATAAGGAAGAAGAAGCTAAAGCTGCAGGAGCCGACTACGTTGGATTGGATGAATATGTTCAGAAAATCAAAGGTGGTTGGACAGACATTGATGTTGTGATTACTATGCCCAGTGTTATGCCGAAGGTTGGTGCATTAGGACGTATTTTAGGCCCTCGTGGTTTAATGCCTAATCCAAAAACCGGAACTGTAACCATGGAAGTTGGCAAAGCAGTAACTGCTGCCAAAGCTGGTAAAATTGATTTCAAAGTTGATAAGTTTGGTATTATACATTCTGCCGTTGCCAAATTAAGTTTTGAACACGGTCAAATAATGGACAATGCCATTGAACTTGTTTCAACGATTGAAAAAATGAAACCGGCTTCATCGAAAGGTACTTATGTTAAAAGTATTTACCTGTCGAGCACCATGAGCCCTGGTATTTTGGTAGATGCAAAATCATTTACTGCTCAAATTTAAAAGTACCCAGAAGTTATGAGAAAAGAAGATAAAAAACAGCTTATCGATTCTTTAACTCAGCAGTTGACAGAGAATAACAATTTCTATATTACTGATGTTTCTAACTTGAATGCAGAAGCAACCAGTAATCTCAGAAGACTTTGCTATAAGCATGGTATTAAAATGCAAGTAGTAAAAAACACCCTTCTGAAGAAAGCGATGGAATCTGCTGAGAGAAATTATGATGAGTTATACGAAACACTCAAAGGCAATACTTCGATCATGTTTGCTGAGGCTGGAAACGGTCCTGCAAAAATGATTAAAGAATTCAGGAAAAAATCTGATCGGCCTATTCTGAAAGGTGCATTCATCGAAGAGATGACCTATTTGGGAGACGATCAGTTGGCATTCCTTACTACCATCAAGTCGAAAGACGAACTGGTTGCGGACATTGTTGCCTTATTGCAATCACCTGCTAAAAATGTTATATCAGCATTGCAGTCCGGTGGTTCAAAACTGAGCGGAATTCTTAAGACCTTATCCGAGAAAAGCGAGTAGGGTATATTATTTGAAAAATTATTAGTTAGAATTTATTAAACATTTAAAAAAAGATAATAAAATGGCAGATTTAAAAGCATTTGCAGAGCAACTGGTTGGGTTAACTGTTAAAGAAGTTAACGAGTTGGCTGACATCCTGAAAGACGAATATGGTATTGAACCAGCAGCAGCTGCAGTTGCAGTAGCCGGTCCCGCCGCTGGCGGTGAAGGCGATGCTCCTGAAGAAAAAACCGCTTTTGATGTTATCCTGTTAGCTCCCGGACAGTCAAAACTCGCAGTAGTTAAACTGGTTAAAGAATTAACCAGCTTGGGACTTAAAGAATCAAAAGAATTAGTTGATTCTGCACCGAAAGCCATCAGAGAAGGCGTTTCGAAAGACGAAGCCGATGCTTTGGAAGCTCAGTTGAAAGAAGCTGGCGCCGAAGTAGAGGTTAAGTAGTTAAATACTGACTCACAAGCCGAAACCTCTGTCCTGATTTTAGGGATAGGGGTTTACGGCTATTTGTTCTTTTACATATTTCTAGTGAATTTCTGGTTTTTGAACCAGGTTTTGTAACACTTAAAACCCATTTCCCTTGGCTGAAATTAAAACCGATAGAATCAGTTTCGCATCAACAAAACACCAGCTGCCTTATCCTGATTTCCTTGATATTCAATTGAAATCGTTCAAGGATTTTTTCCAGTTGGAAACCAATCCGGAAAACCGGCAGAATGAAGGTTTATTCAGGGTTTTTGCTGAAAACTTTCCAATTACTGATGCCCGAAATAATTTTGTACTTGAATTCCAGGATTACTTTGTTGATCCGCCACGCTATAGCCTCACAGAAACGCTGGAACGTGGATTAACTTACAGTGTTCCGCTTAAAGCGAAATTAAAACTGTATTGTACTGACCCTGAACATGAGGATTTTGAAACAATCGTACAGGATGTGTACCTGGGAATGATTCCCTACATGACTCCAAAAGGTACATTTGTAGTGAATGGTGCTGAGCGTGTAGTTGTTTCACAGCTTCACAGATCACCAGGTGTTTTCTTCGGACAACACCGGCATGCAAATGGTACACAGTTGTACTCAGCCAGGATTATCCCGTTTAAGGGATCGTGGATGGAGTTTTCAACTGACATCAATCATGTAATGTATGCGTACATCGACCGTAAAAAGAAGATGCCTGTTACTACATTATTGCGGGCCATCGGTTATGAAACCGATCGGGATATTCTCGAAATATTTGAGCTTGCAGAAGAAATTAAGGTAAGTAAAGCCGGCCTGAAAAGGGTACTTGGCAGAAAACTCGCCGCAAGGGTTGTCCGTTCGTGGTTTGAGGATTTTGTTGATGAAGATACAGGTGAGGTTGTTACCATCGAGCGTAATGACGTGATCATTGAAAGAGAAACTGTCCTTGAAAAAGAACACATTGATCAAATCGTTGATGCAAAAGTAAAAACAGTACTCTTACACAAAGATGATCCAAACCTTGCCGATTATTCAATTATATTCAACACACTGCAGAAGGATACTACAAACTCCGAAAAAGAGGCTGTTGAGTACATCTATTTCCAATTAAGGAATGCACTTCCACCGGATGAAGAAACGGCGCGTGGAATTTTTGAAAAACTATTCTTTTCAGACAAAAGATATGATCTGGGCGAAGTAGGACGTTACAGAATTAATAAAAAACTGAACCTTCAGACTTCGTCAGACGTGAGGGTCCTGACTAAAGAAGACATTATTCTCATCATCAAGTACCTTATCAAGCTGGTTAATCAAAAAACGGTAGTCGATGATATTGACCACTTGAGTAATCGTAGGGTAAGAACTGTAGGTGAGCAACTGTACAATCAGTTTGGCGTAGGACTTGCCCGTATGGCACGCACCATTCGTGAAAGAATGAATGTTCGCGACAACGAAGTGTTTACACCAACTGACCTGATTAACGCGAAAACCTTATCGTCAGTTATTAATTCATTTTTTGGAACCAACCAACTTTCCCAGTTCATGGATCAGACCAATCCATTATCAGAGCTTACGCACAAACGCCGTATCTCGGCACTGGGACCTGGTGGCTTGTCGCGTGAAAGAGCTGGATTTGAGGTTCGTGACGTTCACTATACGCACTACGGCAGGTTATGTACTATCGAGACACCTGAGGGCCCAAATATTGGACTGATCTCCTCTCTTTGTGTTTACGCGAAAATCAACAGACTTGGTTTTATCGAAACACCATACAGAAAGGTAGAGAACGGCAATATCGCGTATGAGCACCCACCTATCTTTTTAAGTGCTGAAGAAGAGGAAAACAAAATTATTGCACAGGCGAATACCATAGTTGACGACGAGGGGCATTTTGTGAATGAAAAAGTGAAGGTAAGATACCAGGCCGATTATCCAATCACACCTCGTGAAGAGGTTGCCATGATTGATATCGCGCCAAACCAGATTGCCTCCATTGCAGCCTCGTTAATTCCTTTCCTTGAACACGATGATGCCAACAGGGCTTTGATGGGTTCCAATATGATGAGACAAGCTGTTCCGTTGCTGAATGCCGAGGCACCCATTGTTGGTACGGGCATTGAGTCGAATGTAGCAATTGACTCACGTGTGTTGATTAACTCAGAAGGTACCGGCGTTGTTGAATATATTGATGCACGTAAGATTGTCATCCGCTATAAGCGCGATGAAATGGAAAAATTAGTCAGCTTTGATGATGATGTAAAAACATATTATCTGACCAAGTTTAAAAGAACCAACCAAAATACATCCATCAACCTCAGGCCGATTGTTCGCAAAGGCGACAAGGTTACTAAAGGCCAGGTCCTCTGCGAAGGCTATGCCACTAAAAATGGTGAACTTGCCCTCGGGCGTAACCTTATGGTTGCATTTATGCCCTGGAAAGGTTACAACTTTGAGGATGCTATTGTTGTTTCTGAAAAAATCGTTAAAGAGGATATTTTCACCTCAGTACATATCGAAGAGTTTACACTTGAAGTACGTGACACAAAACGGGGTATCGAAGAATTGACAAACGATATACCCAATGTGAGTGCAGAAGCTACCAAAGACCTTGACGAAGATGGTATGATCAGGGTTGGTGCTGAAGTAAATGAAGGCGATATTTTGATTGGTAAGATTACACCTAAGGGTGAGAGCGATCCTACTCCGGAAGAAAAATTATTGCGCGCGATCTTCGGGGATAAGGCCGGTGATGTTAAAAATGCTTCGCTTAAAACGCCTCCTTCGGTGAGAGGGGTTGTTATCAATAATAATTTATTCTCCAGGGCGATCAAAGATCGCAGGATGAAAGCAAAAGAGAAGGGTATTCTTGATGAACTGGAAGCAGAATACAACCAGTATTTTGATGAACTAAGAACAAAACTAATCGATAAACTTACCGTACTTGTCAGTAACCGTACTTCACAGGGGGTTTACAACAGTTACGGCGATCCGGTGGTTCCACAGAAAACGAAATTCAGTCAAAAAATTCTTAACAGTTTGGATTTCACTTCGGTTAGTCCCGACAAATGGACGACTGACAAAGGCAAGAATGAATTGATCAAGCAACTGATCAACAACTATAACATTAAATATAAAGAACTCCTCGGCGTATTTAACCGCAAGTCG
>JAUXBM010000040.1 GCA_030619415.1 Chlorobiota bacterium | reverse complement strand
TGATTTTGCTATTGTAGAAACCACTTTGGTTCAACGTTTTCAAACTTATAATGAAGGAGATATAAATGCACAGCCAACAGGTGAAATCCGTGAAATTCATTATAAATTAGTTGACGGGGAGGCTTCCCGGAAATTTGTGGTAGATAAGATAATGGAATATCCGGCAGAATAATTTCTAATTGTATTACCGACCAATAAAATCAAGAAAATTTTCTTTGTTGATAACAGAAAATGAAGAATTTGGATAGGTATCCAGAAACAAATACGGTTTTTTTACTTTTGTCTGACCCCATTTAAATTCAAAAGCATAGATGTGTCCGTCTCTTTCTTCAATGAGGTCAATCTCCTTTTGGTCGTACGTCCGCCAAAAATAATAATTGGTCATCCTGCCCCGGTAATGGTTGATTTTCATTCTTTCAGAAATACAATAATTCTCCCAAAGCTTACCAACATCATCTCGTGAGTTTAGCAAATTGAGATTGGAAATCACAGCATTTCTAATACCATTGTCCCAGAAGAAATATCTTGAAGATTTAGAGATTTCCTTCCTGAGATTCCTGCTAAATCCGGAAAGAGAAAATATAATGTAATTTTTCTCAAGGAGGTTTAAATACCTCATTACCGTGTTCTTATTTACACTTAAGCTGGTTGCCAATTCTCTAAGTGACACGTCTTTTCCGATTTGAAATGCAAGCAGTTTCAACAAGTTTAGAATAAAAATTGAATCTTTCAGGTTATCCAGTTCAAGGATGTCCTTTAAAAGATATCCATTTTTTATTGACTCCAGTACATCTCTTTTTTCAACAACAGATTCGGTTGTTATTACCTGTGGATATGTGCCATAAATCAAGCGTGGTTCTAAATTTTCAAATGCCGTCATATAATCTTCATCCAACTCCCCCTGGGCTATTGGGTACAGATAATAGAATTTGCTTCGTCCTGTTAATGGTTCGCCAATTTTATTTTTCAGGTCAAAAGCTGACGAACCTGTTACAAAAACGGTAAGGTCGGGCATTGTATCTACAATTAATTTGAGATTGACACCAATGTTCGGTATTTTTTGTGCTTCATCAATAAATAAATAATCATAACCTTTAATTAATTGCTTTAGCCTGCTTAGCCGTTGGCTCGACAAAATCTCCGCTACATCAAGGTTCTCACCTTGAACCATTAAGACTTTTCCATTTGTGATTGACTTTTGAATTTCTTCCATTATTACAGTTTTACCTGTTCTTCTCGCTCCAAATAATCCAACCACAAGTCCGGGTTTGAGTTTCTCTGCTATCTGTTTTTGTAATAATCTGGCTATCATGCTGACCATATTTATATGAATATGGACACCAAAGGTAGTAATAATTCCTAAGTTAGTGCAATTCGGCATTAGGGTAATTATCATAGGTTTGCGACTTACCTTGAAGTCAGCGGATTGAAATATTCTTCCTGTTTCATGCAATAAAATATTTCAAAACAAATACACATGTACTTTATTTTGTACTTTTGGTACAAATAAAAAGAACATGGGACAGGATACACCATTTTATCATCTTGAAAAACTTCCCCCGAAAAGAGAACAGGTAGAAACAATAGCGGTTTTAAGGCAAACTAACAGGGCTGCAACAGCATTAGCTGAGTTAAAAGGTATTGCCGGCACAATTCCAAATCAATCAATGTTAATCAATGCTATTGTGCTGCAAGAGGCACAGGGGAGTTCTGAGATTGAAAATATCATCACCACCCAGGATGAACTTTATAAAGCATTAACCGTAAACAAATTAGCTATCTCAGCAGAGACAAAAGAAGTTGTAAATTATCGAACAGCATTATTTTACGGATTCAATCTTCTTGAAAATCAAGGATTTCTCAGAGTAAATGACATAGTAGGTATCCAACAAGAACTGATAGATAATACAGCAGGAATAAGAAGCACACCCGGAACTGTTCTAAAAAATGACAGAACCGGAGAAGTCGTTTATACACCACCTCAAGACAAACAAGAGATTTTGGATTTGCTGAGCAATTTTATTGATCATTTTAACCAAAATGAGCCGGATTTATCTCCGTTGATTAATTTGGCAATACTCCATTATCAATTTGAAAGCATTCACCCTTTTTACGATGGTAATGGCAGGGCAGGCAGAATATTAAATATCTTATATCTGATTTTAAATGATTTAATTGATATTCCAATTCTATATCTAAGTGCTTATATTATAGAAAACAAAACTGACTATTATCGTTTATTAAATCAGACAAACAAGACAGGCGATTGGGAGGAATGGATTTTATTTATGTTAAAAGCCGTTGAAATTACCTCATTACAAACGATTGGAAAAATTAATACTATAAGGCAATTATTAGAGCGAACAATTGAGAAAGTACGCATTAATTCCCCAAAAATTTACAAAAAGGAATTGGTAGAACTTCTATTTGAGCAACCATATTCAAAAATAGAATTTGTTGTAAATCATTTAAAAGTAGAAAGAAAGGCTGCATCAAGATATTTGAAAGAAATGGAAAAAACAGGAATTTTAGAATCTCAAAAAGTTGGACGGGAAACCTTATACATCAACAAAGAACTGATTGAGATATTGAAGCGATAATGTACAAAAATCCCGTCTCGTACTCACTTCATGCCCTATGGCTGTTAACTTTTATTCCAAAATATATGAAAGAAACCCGCATCTGCGTGATCGAATACGGAGTCACGTCCTGTGCAAGACTTTAAATACTTTTACATTTCTTATTTTTTGTTCGATGTTTCTTATCATAATCGACTACTTTTGAAAATATAATCACAACTCAGGATGATATCTTTAAAGCCCAGTTAAATCTTGACGGATTCAAATCATTAAAATGAAAAAAAATAGTTTAAGAACAAAAGGCAATTTAACTTTATTTGCTGCAATTTTTGCCACCGCATTTACTTTGAGTTTTGTTTCTTGCAAACAGCCGGCAGCAGACAAACAAAAAGAGAGCGAATTACATTCAAAAGCAGCAGTAATAATTTCTGAACAAGAAGTTTTAGATGCTCAAAAAATATGGGCGGAAGGAGTTGTCCGCATTGGCAAGACGTATTTAGAAAAAGGCGATTACGAAACTGAACTGGTGAACTTTGTAGATGATGTGTACGGATTTAATTTAGGAGTCGTTTTATTTAAACCCACATTGGCTTCTGTGAAACAATTCCGTACAACAAAAGAAGGTGCACTTTCTTATTTTATTGGAGGAAATGCCAATTATCAGGAAGATCATGGTTTTGCGCTTAATCCCTGGAGTGCTGTTAGATGGGAAAACACCGGGATAAAAATTGTAGGCAATATGGCTATCGCGATGGGTAACTATTACTTTACACCGGCCCTGGGTGGCGAGGATGTGAAAGTTGAATACTCTTTTGCCTATACAAAAGACGACGAAGGTAAATTGCGTGTCATCTTACATGATTCACATTTACCATACGCTCCTGAAGAAGGACATTAATTTATCTTTTTTGATATTGTATACTTTTTGTATCCCACGTATATTTCTATAATTCCTTATTGTGTTATTCTTTTGTGTTTGCATAAGTTTTAACAGAAAGGTTTAATTTTGAATTATCCTTTTCGATTGTCAACGAAAATCACATGGAACAAACATAAACCTATGATAAGATACTTACAGTTTACCCTTATAATTCCTTTCGTTTTAAATGCAGCTATTGGCTTTGGTCAACACTGCCACAACGAAGTAATGGAACCTGCCGATTTTAGATTTATTACCCAGGCAGCACAATTAGAAACAGGCTGGTATGATGAATGGCTGGAGCACACCGGCGGAAAAAAGGTATTGCCTGATCCATTACCAAAAAAGGAAAAATGGAACCATCCTTACATGAAATATGATTTACCCAGTGCCATGCACGAAGATTCACATTCTTCGGATGTAACCAATTTGCCGGGGCCATTGCCTGAAAATGTCACTGTACAGTACTTCCATGTCTTACAGAAAAAAGGAGGCTTTTCGGGCATGTGCCCTGCCTTTGATTTTGTTGATGATTCAACACTGGTAACGCTTTCTTTTGGAAGAGAAAATACTACACTTTTGTTACTTCATGTAACCGATACTATCATCGTACTCGATCAGATCGAAGTCCCGGGCCGTGGCACCAAAGTGATGGAACTAATTGGAAAAAAAGGACGGGAAAAGATTTTTCATAATACTGCCGGGGGTGCTTATTCCTACCTTTCAGATAAAGATCATTATTATATTCCGGGAGCCAACAACAACATTCTCAGGATACAGATCAAGGACCGGAAATTTGAAGATGAAATCATCGAATCGACAAATATCAAGCAACAAATTGAAGCCGGGGATATTGTTGATGAACACCTTTCTGAAAAAGACAAAATGAACCTGCTCACTGCCCTCATGCCCGATATTCATGGCAATATCTGGTTTACTTCCCGGCATGGAATAGTGGGTCTGATTCATCGTAATGAGCTCACCGAAGAAGGCTGCATGAGAGTTTATGCTTCTTACATCGGATTTTTTGGAACGATCGATAAGATCAACAAACATTTCGATACCCATTTTAAAAGCTTTGAAGACATTGATTTGTACCGGGAAATTGAAAAGTACACCCCGGAGTTCAAAGAAAAGTTCCGTGAAGCTTTTATGACAACAGAAGATACAAGGGAAGAAATACAGAATTCATTTTCCGTTGGAAAAGATGGGGTGTATATTGTCTCCAATTATGCTTTGTATAAACTTCGGTTTAATGAAGAAAACAAACAGATCGAACTCGACCCCAAATGGGTTGAGGCATACAAAGAGGGCGACCTCGTTTATAACAACGACAAAAAGGTGAAACCCGGTCAGCTAAATGCCGGGAGCGGAACCACCCCAACCCTGATGGATGACCGTTTCGTCGCCATTTGTGACAACGATTCGCTGCAGGTAAACCTTTGTATTTATTCACAGGAAACCGGTCTGCTGGTCTCCAAACACAAATTATTTACCAATGCCGGTGCCGCGGTAGAAAACTCAGTTGTTGCCTATGACAATAGTTTCATTCTCGCAAATACTTATGGTTATGAAGACCCGTTTGAAGACAATATAACCCCCGGAGGCATCATGCGGTTTGATTACAATGAGACGAAAGGAATTTTTGAAGTGGTTGAAAACTGGCCGGCCAGTGGTGTCTATGATTGCAAAACAGCCACCCCAAAACTATCAACTCCTGTGGGAATGATGTATGTGTATAACCGTTCAGACGACGACTACGATGGCCATTACGACTGGCAAATCACTGGTATTGATTTTAATACAGGATTGCGGGTGTTTTATATCAAACCATATTTCGAGAAAGGTCACTTTGGCGACAACATCAATTTCCTGCTGAAATGGGGGTCGCTGGGCTCGAAGCATTACGACCGCAAAGTGTTCAACAATATTTGGGGGACTTTCACCTTTGGTCCCGGCAACAGTTTTTACATCGGGGCATATCGTGGTTTTATCAGGGTATCTTCGGAGTAATAAATATATAACAGTTACTGACAGGCCAGGTTTAAAAGGTTCGTCGAATATTTTCAAGAGAATTATAATCCAGAATTTCAATCAAATTATTTGAATGATTGATTATCCCATCCTGGTGAAATTTTTTTAAATTCCTGACAGTGTTATCTCTTGACATGCCTGATAGCTCTGCAAGATCATTTTTCGTCATTAACAACTCAAATTTTTTGCTATTAAATATTTCATCTGAAAGATAAATTAAGGTATCTGCCAGTCGCCCTGCCATTTGTTTTTGGGTAAGATTGATAATCCTGTTATATGCTGACAGAGTAACGTTGCTGAGGTGCTTAAAGTAACCGTCCGCAAATAAACTATTTTCTTGAAGAAGTGCCTTAAATGTATTCAATTCAATAAAACATACACAGGAATCTGCCAATGCGGTGACGGTAAAATGGTTCACCCGATCGATAAACATCCCAGGTCCACCTATAAAAGAGGTAGGGTTAACAATCCCCAATATGGTGTTTTTATTGTTTGCTCCTTCAAGGTACACTTTCGCCAACCCGGAATTCAATGATATGACATGTGTTAATACAGCTCCCTGTTTTCGTATTGTTTCCCCTTTTTGGAAAAATACGGAAGTCCTGTTTTGATCAACCAATTCAAGCTCTTTATCAGAAAGGAGCTTAAATAGCGGAGACTTTGCCTGACATCCTAAACAAGTTCTATTTTCAATAAATTTTTTATTCATATATTGGATTAATATTTCAATTTTGAACCCCCAAAATCATCAAGTACCGACAAAAACTATTGTTTTTTGTCTCTTTTCAAATAATTATAATTCCACTCGCATTTAAGTTTTATTTTGTCCATAACATTTGCGGTAACCTTGTTGTGAACTTTTTCCCATGTTCTGTTTAAAAGATTCAGGTTAGAAAGATTTTTATTTCCGTAAAAGTTAAAACCGACAACAATAAACAACTGAGACATTCCTGCTTCATCCTGTTCAGCAATCGAATCACGCGCATACATTGCAAAAACACCGATAGGATAGCCACCACTACATCGATACAAAAGAAGCCGGCCATTATTGGAATCAGGATCTTTTTGGATTTTTATGGCATTTAGATTAAATAGATGTAGTAAGTGATATCCGAAAATGCCATTTCTTAGTTTGAATATATTTTGTGAGAAGCCAAACAGGGTTATTTTGATATTTTCCAAACTGCCATTCACAAGATTTGCCTTCGCAATGTAGTTTGGCCACCAGCTCGAATTCCCATCCCAGGTCATCAACTCTTCAAAAATAAATTTTGATGGTGCGTCAATGCGAATACGATGGATGTTCAACATCCTGTATTTATCAACGCCAATGCCAGTTCGCCGGAAAATTAGTTGACTGTACTTTTTACGGTCTTCCTCAGAATTTATTTCAACAAAAGTTTTTGTTTCAGGCACATGCAGAAAGAAGCTCCTGAAATCAGACACTATATTCTCGCTTCTTGCCGGTGGTTTCTGCATATTAATATTTGTCGTTATTTCCTCCTGGAAATCAATTATAATTCTGCCCCAATTTACAGAACTTTCGCCTTTGGTACTCACATTGTGGATTTGTAACTGAAATTTGATGCTTTCTCACGGATTATTTTTGCATTGAATTCTTTTTTAGGTTGAAGCATACTCTTTCCGTATTCAGTATGATAATGATGGGAGTTAAAAAACTCCAGAGAAGCCAAATAAAAGTCATATTCACTCAAATTTTTTATCCCAATTAAAAACCACTCCTGACGTAATAATTCTGCCTTTTCGAAATATTCAGATTCATTAGCCAGGTACATCAGGTCTGCATCACACAACATCTCAGATACTTTATCATCTGGTTTTTGAGGTACTTGTGTTGAAAGTATTGCATCAACGACTCGTTTAATTATGAGTTCATTAACATACTTTGATTTGAGGAAATCAGTGGCATATATTGCACTTTTTGCCTCATGATCATCATATGTGTCAATATAACCAACATCATGAAATAATGTGCTTATCCGCAGTACATTAAGGTCATCTCTATCTAAATTACTGTATTTACCAATCACCTCTGCATTCTTCAGCACATCTAAAGTATGCTTGCAGGTATGGTACAAATGTTTCTCAGAAAGCCTTTTATCAAGCAGGTTTATGACGAAATCCTTTGCTTCTTTCACAATTTTGTCATCTATCTTACACATAATCTTTATTTAAAGATTTTTGCAACAGAGTGTGCATCAATTATTGATTCCTTAGTTTTTTGTTGGTATCTCTGAGCCTGTTCGACATTTTTTCCAAAAGCCTGTAAGCCAGGGTTGGGTCTTTTTGAATGGTTTTATAAAAATTCCTCTTATCTATGGTCATGATCTTTGCATCTCCCAATGCCCTGACCGTACATGAGCGTACATCCTTTTCAAACAAACCCATTTCTCCAAAAAATTCAGTCTCGCCCAATTCAGCCAACCTAATTTCTTTTTCGCCTGATTCGTCAATAATTTCGACTTTTCCGTCCTGGATCACATAAAGGCAGTCACCCTGTTCCCCTTGTTTTATTACAATTTCTCCATCGTTATAAAGACGTCCTAATTTCTTGTTTTTCATATTATTTATTATTTGAGCCATTAAAAATTCTTTTCAAGGTATGGCCAAAAAAGTTGATGCTAAACATTGGATTTAATGTGCGCTTTAAAATGTCAGTGTAAGGTGCACTGCCGGTGAAAGTGTCCCAAAGCATGGAACTCATCAACCGCTTATGATTTGCTTTTGTTTGCTCTTTTATCACCATACTCAATAATCCTTTTTTTAGTAACGGAGATTTTTGAATGATCGTTGTTACTGTAAAGATGAATTTGCCCACCATATTATCCCGATCGAGGTCACTACAAGCCGGCTGGTAATGTTTTCTGAAATCATTTTCTGAAACACCCTCGAAAATAGCTGTCTTGGCTGCCGCTTTCGCAGTGATATAGGCTGCACCGATCCCATTCTTAAATAATTTGGATGAAGCGGAATCTCCAATTAAAATCATCCTGTCACCGAATGCAGATTTTGCCCCTTGAACATTGATCGTTGGATAGCATTGGCAAGGCATGATACTTTCTATATCCATGTGAGCTGGGAAACAATCTCTGACCGGCTTAGCATTTAGAAAAGCGGAAACAATCTGCTTATTAATATCGGAACCCAATAAAACCATGGTTACGTATTGTCCTTTGGGAATAAGAGCTCCAAACTTGATATTTGGTAAGTCCAGTAAAAATACGTGCATTGAATCACCAAAGTATTCATCAATGATTTTTTCACCCAGATGGAATTCACAAATATGGGTTTTGGTAGTTT
Source organism: Chlorobiota bacterium (assembly GCA_030619415.1). Classification (GTDB taxonomy): domain Bacteria; phylum Bacteroidota; class Bacteroidia; order Bacteroidales; family F082; genus JAADID01. The sequence continues at coordinate 1,228 of JAUXBM010000040.1, read as the reverse complement.
GTGGTGGTTTGAATGATGGACTGAGGTTTTTAAACAATTGCAATGCTTTTAAATTTAGACCAACTGCACCTACAACCAGGTCGTATTTTTTTTCAGTGCCCTCCTTTGTTTTAAGAATTACGCCATCATTATTGTTTTCAGCCTCAATGACCCTTCCGGATATGATGTTAGCTCCTTTTTCCCTGCAGAGGTCCAGTAAGTAATTGTCGAAACTTAATTCGTCATCACCTGTTGAACCACGGGGTCCGGAACCTCTGAACATCGATGCAATTCGTTGTTCATGCACGGGAGTTTCAATTACCGTTGTTCCCTGCTCGAGGTGAAGGGTATAGGATTCTATTCCTCTGTGTATTACGTTTGATGGCAGAACAATGCCTTCGGCAGATAAAGCCTGAATAAGCGATTCGGAGACGATACCGCCACAATGATTGCAACCGGAAGGACCTATACAGTTGAAATCTTTTGCTTCGATTATATCAACATTAATTTCCAAACCAAATCGCTCGGAAAACTCCAGTGCAAAATAGGAAAAGAAACTCCCGGCGGGTCCGCCACCAATAACAGCAATGTTTGATCCGTCCTCCAGAACCAGGTTTTCAGAATTATTATATACCATTTGTTATCTTTATTTTTTTTATGCTACTGATGGTTTCGCAGCAATTTCATTTTCTATAAAATACATATCTATTTCACCAACATTTTTAGCGGAAATTTTGCCGCGGTAATGGCAGCTGTAATTATCCTTAATTAGTTGATAAGTAGCTGAAGAAATATTAACTTTTCCTGTCTCTCCATTGGATTCCATCCTGCTGGCAATGTTTACCGTATTCCCCCAGATATCGTAAGCGTATTTCTTTTTTCCAACAACTCCGGCTACAACCGGACCGGTGTGAATCCCAACCCTCAGTTCCCAGGGAACCAGTCCCTGCTCTTTTCTTTTTTCATTTGTATTGAACATGAACTCCTGCATCTCCAATCCAGCTTTTACTGTTTTAATAAAGTGGTCGTTAGTTGCTGTAGGAATGCCACCAGCACACATATATGCATCCCCGATTGTTTTTATTTTTTCGAGCTCATGCTTTTCAACAATCGAATCAAATGCCTGGAAAAAAGTATTTAATTCAGTGACTAATTCATTGGGGGTAAGTCCTTCGGCAATTTTGGTAAAACCTTTAAAATCGGTGAACAGCACTGAAACACTTTCGTAATCACGCGGTGTTGCTTTTCC
>JAUXBM010000036.1 GCA_030619415.1 Chlorobiota bacterium | reverse complement strand
ATAGTTATACCGTTTTCATTTCAAAATGCACCATTTTGATAGTAATTGGTTCAAGGATGTCCTGAAAGGACAAACGATATTCAGACCACCAATTCATTGGTAGGCGTTAAGATCATCAATTTAGTAGCCCGGAAATAAATTTCAGGGCTTAAATTCATACCATCCATTCAGGATGGTCCAGCTATCCATTTATACCAATTTGATCTCAAAATGATGCATTGAGAAACCGGTTTTTAAAATTATCAATGGTCGATTAATAGTGCCTGGAGTGCCTAATGCTGGAGGTAATAACCTGGGTTCGATATGAGAATCAGATTATCTAAAAATAATAATTCCACTTAAGTCGAACTAACGTTAATAGTAAGTTGGTCTCTTTTTGCCGGCCATCATTTTAGCGACCCTGATTACTTGCAAACTATATCCAAATTCGTTATCGTACCACACATAAACAACGATACTCTTTTTATCCTGAGATACTTGTGTAGCCGGGCTGTCAAATACGGCGGTTGCCGGTTCGCCCACAAAATCAGAAGAAACAGCATCATTCGAAGTAGAATACCTGATCTGGGCAACCATATTCCCGTGAAGGGAAGCATCACGCATCATATCGTTTACCTCTTCAACGGTGGTTTCTTTTTTAACATCCAGGGCCATCACCACGAGGGAGACATTTGGCGTGGGAACCCTGATCGCATTTCCGGTCAGTTTTCCGGCCAAATGAGGAATTGCTTTTGCCACAGCCTTCGCCGCACCGGTTTCGGTAATCACGAGATTCATCGGTGCTGATCTGCCCCGACGGTACTTTTTATGGTAATTGTCCAATAAATTCTGGTCGTTGGTATAGGAATGCACCGTTTCGAGGTGTCCTTTTTCTATTCCCAGCTTATCCTCAATAATTTTAAGAATAGGAACAGCAGCGTTTGTTGTACATGAAGCAGCAGAATAAATATGCTCATTTTTCCAGTCAACCTTGCCCTCATTTACGCCAAATACAATATTTGGTATATCACCTTTGCCGGGAGCGGTGAGCAATACTTTAGAAATCCCTTTTGCTTTCAGGTGTTTTGATAAACCTTCCCTGTCGCGCCACAGACCTGTATTATCAATAACAATGGCATCTTCTATCCCGTATTGGGTGTAATCAATTTCATCAGGGCTGTTCGCTGCAAGCATCTGTACGTTGTGGCCGTTGATAAAAATATGTTTCTCTTTGAGGTGCTCGATGGCTACACCTCTGAATGGCCCGTGTACAGAGTCGTGACGGAAGAGGCTGGCACGTTTAATAATTGCAATATCATCATTTCCGCGGGTAACAATTGCCCTGACGCGCAACTGTTTTCCGTTGCCAAGGATGATCAGTTCCCTGGCCAGTAAACGACCGATACGGCCAAAACCGTAAAGTACAATGTCGGTAGGTTTGGTGTAATTCGGTTTGCGGCCGATCAGGTGTTTGAGTTTGTGTTTGATAAAATCATCGGAATCGATATAATTTTTGAATTCTTCTGTCCATTCGCGGTTAAGGCGTCCGATATCAAGCTTTGAGGGTGTGATTTTAGTATGCAGGATTGATTTTGCGAGCATCAGCGAGTCCTCAATTTTTAGTGGTCTTTCGATGATATTTTCCACATATGAGTGGCGGTACAAGATCATGCTGGCACTTCGGTCGATCAATTGATTTTGGAAGAGCACGAGTTCAATCGACTTGTTGTAGAAGAGTTTCGAGAGTACGCTAACAAATTCATTTGCAATCATTTCCTGATTGGCCCAATGATCGTGCGACATCTCATAATCACCATTGATGTTTTTTCCTATTTCCATTATTGCCCGGTTTGATTATTAAAAAAAAATTGATTGATAATTTGCGGCTGTAAATGTAAAAAAATAAAGCCAGTCGGTAGTCATCAACTGGCTCAAAAACCCTTATTTAAAACGATTGCAGACTATTGTCCAAGGTAGGCCTTTAGTAACCTGCTGCGTGACGTATGTCTTAATCGGCGGATCGCTTTTTCTTTAATCTGCCGAACCCTTTCACGCGTTAAATCAAATTTTGCCCCGATCTCTTCCAGGGTCAGTCCATGAACCATCCCGATGCCATAATACAGGTTGATGACTTCACGTTCTTTTTCATTAAGTGTAGCAAGCGATCGCTGGATTTCCCTCCCCAAAGATTCATGCATTAATACTTCATCAGTTGGAGGTGAGTCAGTTGGAACAAAAATATCCAGAAATTTGGTATCCTCATCAGATATCAACGGCGCGTCCATAGAAATGTAGCGGGTGGCAATTTTCATGGCAGTGTAAATCTTATGATCCGGCACTTCCATCTCGGTGGCAATTTCATTTTGAGAAGGCAGGCGTTGATATTTCTGCTCCAGTTTTGAAGTAACTTTTTTAATCTTATTCAACGAACCCACCTGGTTCAGCGGCAGTCTTACAATTCTTGATTGTTCGGCCAATGCCTGTAAAATGGATTGGCGTATCCACCATACTGCATACGAGATAAATTTAAATCCTCGGGTTTCATCAAACCGGCCGGCAGCTTTTATCAGACCAACATTGCCTTCGTTGATCAAATCAGGTAAACTAAGTCCCTGGTTCTGGTATTGTTTGGCAACCGAGACAACAAATCGCAAGTTGGCTTTGGTGAGTTTTTCCAGCGCAATGTGGTCACCGGCCTTTATTTTACGTGCCAATTCTACCTCTTGTTCAGCAGTGATCAAATCTTCTCTGCCAATTTCCTGAAGGTATTTGTCAAGTGACGCAGTATTACGATTGGTTATGGATTTTGTAATTTTTAGTTGTCTCATAAGGAAATGCTAGTTCGTTTTTTAACGAAAGGGCACGCAATTTAATGAAAATTACGCTAAACTCCAAATATTTAAAGCATGAATTCATAAGAAACCTTAGTTCCGTTCGGGTAAACACCTTTCAGCCTGACCGAGTTTCCCCTGGTCGAGCGCAAAGCCATCTCCAAAGAATTTTGAGAATTTATTTCATTGCCATTAATTTCGGTGATGATAAAGTCTTCTGTAATCCCACCCCGGCGAAGGATGCCATCACTAATATCAATAACCTTTAACCCATTGTTGATGTAGAGGTCACTGGCTTCGCTGCGTGATACCTGCTGCAGTGTCGCACCCAAAAGATCATTGAAAAATGAATCTCCCGACTTAACCAACGACGTATTGTTGTTCTGGTTTTTAAGCGTCACATTGCTGGTAATCAGTTGATCGTCCCTGTTTACAACTATTGTCAGTACATCACCCGGACTGTGTTGTGCCACAGTACCCATCAATTCCGAAAGGCTGTTGGTGGGTCTTTGATTGATAAACATGATCACATCACCCTCCTCAATGCCTGCTTCATCGGCGCCACCATCCTCAACCACTCCGGCAACATACACACCTCTTACTTCATCCAGGCCGAGTTTTTCTGCAAATTCAGCATTGATATCCGTTATTTGAACGCCAATATACGCACGCTGGATCTCGCCGTATTTCTTCAGGTCGCCCATTACTTTGCTAACGATGTTTACAGGTATTGCGAAGGCGTATCCTTCATAAACTCCCGTATGAGATGCAATGGCAGCATTAATTCCAACCAGTTCTCCTTTTGCATTAACAAGTGCGCCACCGCTATTTCCGCGGTTAATCGCAGCATCTGTTTGTATAAAAGATTCGACGGCAGACCGGGAACCGAGGATGTTGATGTTCCTGGCTTTCGCGCTTACGATTCCTGCTGTAACCGTTGACGTAAGATTAAACGGGTTGCCAACAGCCAGCACCCATTCGCCCACCTTTAATTCGTCGGAGTTGCCATAAGTTAAATTAACCAGGTTGTTGTCTTCAACCTTTATCAGGGCCAGGTCGGTTGACGGATCATTTCCGATTAAGGTGGCTTCCAGTTCTTTTTTGTTATTGAAGGTCACGGTTATTTTGTCGGCCCCCTCCACCACATGGTTGTTTGTGACGATATAACCATCTGTCGAAATGATTACACCCGAACCGAATGCTACATAAGTATTGCTTCGGTGTGGATTTCCAAAATAATCCCTGAATGCTCCAAAAAAATCATCGTAGGTGTGGTTCTTCACCCGCATTTCAGTTTTAATATGAACCACGGCATTTACTGATTTTTCGGCAGCCTTTGTAAAATCGATGTACTGGGGCGCAGCAAAACTTGTTTGATGAATGGGCGGTAAGCGGTATTCTTCGCCAATTGCCGGCTGTGCAACCGGTATGGCTGGTTGAACCGTATTGTTCTCCTGATTGAAGTTTATGAAGACAACCGCCATTAAAATAACAAGTATTGTTCCCGAAGCAGCGCCTAAAAAACTTTTTCCAAATGTATTCATGCTGAATAAAAATTTAAATCACATTAATGTTAACGTTTTCTCTTTTACTTTTGTTCTATTAACGAAGGATCAAACTGATAATTTTTGATCACCCGTTAAAAATTGTTAATAGATGAACAGGTTTTTAGCAATCCTTATTGTCGATGCAATTTTTGGTTGCTGTATCTTTATAATACGTTAAAAACTATGCCAATGTTACTTTGGAGTTGATTATTAAAACATTTTATCATGAAGATTGAGTTCTGCAAATTTCAGGGCAACGGCAATGATTTTGTGCTTATTGATGACAGGAAAAATACCTGTGAATTTTCTTCAGGGCAGATCAGGAAATTATGCGACCGTCATTTTGGCATTGGTGCAGATGGTGTGATGATTCTGAAAGAAGCTACTGACCTTGATTTTGAAATGGTTTACTACAATGCTGACGGCCATTTATCGAGCATGTGTGGAAACGGGGGAAGGTGCATTGCTGCTTTCGCTTACATGAAAAATATTGCAGGTGAAAAGATGGTTTTCAAAGCATTCGATGGCAATCACCGGGCAGTGATCAATGAGGAAATTGAAAAAGGAAAAGTGTTTGATGTTTCCCTTTCGATGGGTGATGTTACAGAAGTGGAAAAAGATTCAACGTTTTATTTCCTGGATACCGGCTCACCGCATTATGTTGAGTTTGTGGATAAAGTTGCCGAAATTGATGTAGTAACCGAAGGTAGAAAAACACGATACAGCGAACGTTTTTCCCCGGAAGGAACGAATGTGAATTTTGTTGAAATTTCTGAGGATAGGATTTTTGTGCGTACCTACGAACGGGGAGTGGAGGATGAAACACTATCGTGCGGAACGGGTGTGACCGCTTCGGCCATTGCTGCTTTTCTTGAAACCGGCAAAAAGGATTTTCAAATTCATACTACCGGCGGTGAGTTTCGGGTTGATTTTATAAATGAAATAGAGGCCTTTAAATCAGTCTGGCTTAGTGGGCCTGCTGAGTTGGTTTTTGAGGGGGAGATTGAGGTTTGACGGGTTGCGGGATTCGGGTTTCGAGTTTCGGGTTGTCGTGGGTAGACCTGCAAGCTTGCCTGGTTGCGAACGCCAGAGAGTAAACAGATGCTGGCAGGTCGGGGAATTTTTGGTCAACCTATTTGAGTCACGTACAAGGTGGTTGCAGTAGTTGTAATTGGTGCAAGGGTTGCAATTGTTGTAGTTGTTGTAATTGGTGTAGTTGGTGCATGATGACTGCTGACTATTGTCGATTGTTAATTGAGGTAGCAGACCCGCTAAGTTGCCTCGAACTTAGCGGCTCGAAAACTTAAAAGGAAACATTTTTCAATCCGCTGACTTCAAGGCAAGTCAACGGTTTGTTGGCAAGATAACCCACCAAGTCGTTTCGAATTTAGCCTTTAGATTTATCAATTATTAACAAGGGAAACTTTGCAGGAAGAATACTAAAGTCACATACATAAACCCCGTTAAATTGCTTTTTCCTGTAAACTCATTATTTTTGCATCTGCGAAAGACGAATGCTTCAAAAAAACAACATATCCCTTCGTGCCCCCGAACCCGAAGACGTGGATTTCCTGTACCGAATGGAAAATGACCATAAACTCTGGAAGGTGAGCAATACACTCACTCCCTTCTCACGCTTCGACCTGGAACAGTTTGTCATGCTGGCAGATAAAGACATTTTTGTTACCAAACAAGTGCGCTTTATTATCGAGAAAGAGGATGGTGATGGTAAAATTATGATGGGTGCTGCCGATCTTTTTGACTTCGAACCGCAACATCGGAGGGCAGGAATCGGTATAATGGTGATTGAAGGTGAACGAAAAAAGGGAATTGCCGGTACAGCCCTCGATATTATAATCGATTATACTTTCGGGTATTTGGGACTTCACCAGCTGTATTGCAATATTGAAGAGAATAACGAAGTTAGTCTGAAACTATTTAGAAACAAAGGATTTAGAATAGTGGGAACTAAAAAGGAATGGAATAAAAGGCCTGAAGGCTGGACAGATGAAATTCTCCTTCAACTGTTAAATACGGTATAATTTGATAGGATGGCATATTATCACTCAGCTTACGGAGCACCACGAAAAAAGAAGAAGAAAAACATCTTTATGCGTTTTTTAATTTGGCTTCTTTTTATAATTATTCTGGCACTTTCAGCCGGAGGATATTACTTATACAAACTGGTCTTTAATCCCAATGTCTGGACTCCGGAAGGAAAAGAAATTTCAATTTATATTCCAACCGGCTCTGATTTTGAAGATGTAAAACTGATCCTTTATAGCAACGGATTGATTATTCATCGACAGAATTTTGAATGGTGGGCCGAGAAAAAGAATTACCCGTCCAGGATTCTTCCCGGCAGGTATGTCATTAAAAACGGTTTAAATAATAACGAACTCATCAACCTGCTTCGCAGTGGAAGCCAAACACCGGTAAATGTTGTTTTCAACAATGACCGGAATATTTACCAGCTTGCCGGAAAAGTGGGTTTGCAAATTGAAGCCGACTCCTCATCAATTGCCGGGCTACTCAAGTCGCCCACGTTTTTAAATGATAAAAGTGTTGACTCAGCCAACCTGAAGGGCATCTTCATCCCAAACACTTACGAGTTTTGGTGGAATACATCCGCGGAAGATTTTGTGGACAGGATGTTCGAAGAGAATAAAAAATTCTGGAATACCGGCAGGCTTGAAAAAGCAGCAGGCATGAGGATGACAAAAGAAGAAGTAATTACCCTCGCTTCTATCGTTGAAAAGGAAACTAACAAGAACGATGAAAAGCCAATGATTGCAGGGGTTTATGTCAATCGACTTGTTTCGAAATGGCGATTGCAGGCCGACCCGACTGTGGTTTATGCAATTGGCGATTTTAATATCAGGAGGGTACTGAATAAGCACAAAGACTTTGAATCGCCCTACAATACCTATAAACATCTTGGCTTACCACCCGGGCCGATTTGCATTCCTTCGATTTCATCGATAGATGCTGTGCTTAATTATGACAAGACCGCTAATATGTTTTTCTGCGCCAGGGACGATCTTTCAGGTTATCATGCTTTTGCCGTGACCAATGCTGAGCACAGGAAAAATGCACGAAGGTACCAAAAGGCTTTAGACGAAAGAGGTATTTATAAATAGACAATCTTTTTTTAATTTGTTTGTTGTTGTCTATCGCCTGAAAACAAAAATTATCTTTGAATTGATTTCTGAATTCAAGTAAACTTGTTCAACTACTGTAAAAACATAAAAGCCGTTTTGTTGTTCATTGTGTTTGTGCTCATTACGCAAACATCTTTTTCCCAATACACAATATATCCTGATACGATCCATCGGAAAAGATTGAACACTGTTATTATTGCCACAACAGTAACTTATGCTGCCACCTTAACAACACTCTATTTCGCATGGTATAAAGACAGTCCATCAAGCAGTTTTCACTTTATTGATGATAGCCGGTATTGGCGAGGTGTTGACAAGATCGGCCATGCCCAAACTGCTTACACTTTTTCTAACTATGGTTATTGGATGTTGAGATGGGCAGGGGTTAGCAATAAAAAGGCAGCATGGTATGGTGGGCTAATCGGGTTTGGCTCACTGACTGTTATTGAGATTCTTGATGGATTTTCTGCAGAATATGGGGCTTCATATTCCGACCTTATAGCAAACGGGCTGGGCGCCGGACTTTCTGTAACCCAAAACTTGTTTTGGGAAGAACAGCGCATAATGATGAAGTTTGGATACCATCCCACCGAATATGCACAATACCGTCCTGAGCAGCTTGGAGAAACTACCAGCCAGAGAATATTAAAAGATTACAACGGGCATACTTACTGGCTCTCGCTAAATATAAAATCCTTTATGAAAAAAGAGTCACGGTTTCCCGGATGGATAAATGTTGCTGCGGGGTATGGAGCCAAGGGAATGCTGGGGCCGGAATCGAACCCCGAATTTGATGATGACGGAAATCCTTTACCACATTTTGACAGGGTGAGCCAATATTACTTATCAATGGATATTGACTGGACAAAAATTAAGACCAATTCCGGCTTTTTGAAGTTTACATTTAAGTTGTTGAGTTTTGTAAAGCTTCCTTTCCCAACCCTGGAATACAATAGCCAGGATGGATTTGTTGGCCATTGGATTTATTTTTAAAATCAATTTATTATGAAAAGAGTTGTTTACATTTTAACATTAAGCTTATTTATCCTGTCTTCCTGTTGTGGCGGTGGTGCAGAAAAAGAAGCACAAAGTACCAGTGCCAATAAAGCGGCTCAAACTGAGGAAACGGCCGTTGCGACTGAAGGAGGGGTGGAAGAAGCTGCGATGGCCGGTGAAAATGCCGCTGCTGCTGAGGATAAAGATGCAGCAGAAGTTAAAAAGGCAGAGAGCTGTGCTGAGTTTCTCGATAAATATGAAGACTGGGCGATGGATTACATTGAGTTGTTGGAAAAGTTTACTACCAATACGGCTGACCTGGACTTTGCGCAGGATTATAATAAACTATCCCGCGAGTATTCAAGTTGGGTCAATGAATGGTTCGGGTTTGTTGAATGTTCGGAAGATGTGGTTTGCCAGGAAAGGTACAATGAAATCAATCGCAAGATTGAGCAAAAACAAAATGCACTTCGGGGAGTATAGGAGACCATCCGCTTCAAGCATCCACCTTGAAACAAAGTCGGGGGAGTTCCCAAATGATTGCGCTCAGTGAATCCCCAGCCGAGGGATCCCGACCTGACAGGTCTGAGAAGGCACGTCTTAAATGGCACAAGCATCCGCACAACTCCAATGGCGCAAGCGTCCGCTTGTGCCCAGTCTTCCCAATTGCTGCTGGCTCTTATGCCAATATTTTTTTCAATTAGCACAAGTGGACGCTTGCGCTAAATTCATGATTAAGTCACAGCCTTAATTTTTTTCGACCTGACAGGTGCTGACTCTCACGCTGGCCTACGCTTTCGACCTGGCAGGTCTAGGAAGGTACTTTTCTCACGGCATCAATCACTGTACCATCCACCCATTTAATTGCGGCAACAAACTCATCATCCAGCACCACTTTTTCAGGTTTTCCGCAAATGGCTTCTCCCTCATCTTTTAATTGTTCAATGGTTTTGATGGGCAAGCCTGAGTTTCTGGTTTTGTCAATCAAATCCTGCCTGAGCGGGTTAATGGCGATACCCCTTTCAGTTACAATAACATCAATCAATTCACCGGGGCCACATAACGTAGTCACTTCATCGCGGATTACCGGAATGCGATCGCGGAAAAGTGGTATCGGTAAGATGGTGCATTTTGAAAACAGGCAGTTTTGCCAGCCGCCAATCCCATGCAACATGTAACCGTCGGAATGGGTAACCACATTGGCGTTGAACTTCACATCCACCTCTGTTGCACCAAGAATAACAACATCAATCATCGATGCAAAGTTGCCTTTTCCGTGGTAATTGTATGAGGTAAAAGGGGAGGTGTTGATGTGGTTTGGATTTTCACGCATGGAGCGGACACCATCCAGGTCAAAAGTTTGTCCATCGAGGATGTAATCAATCAGACCATCTTCGAGCATTTCAACGGGGTATTTGTTGCTGCCGGCGCGTACAAACCGGGCTTTCCAATTATTCTTCCGTAAGATATCGCCGAAATAATTACCTATCGATAAAGCTGTTCCGCCTGCACCTGCCTGGTATGAAAAGCCATCATAAATCAGGCCCGCAGCTTCACAAAATTTGGAGGTTATCTCCGCGATTAAAAGCCGGTCAGGGCTTTTTGTGATCTGGGTGGTGCCGGAAATGATCCTTTCGGGCAAACCGACTTTATCCACCTTAACCACATAGTCGACATAATTGCCATGAATTTGCCAGGGGATGCATGGAAACGGAACCAGGTTGTCGGTTACTACAATCACCTTGTCGGCGTATTGTGAGTCGCCAAGTGCAAATCCCAGCAACCCACAGGCAGCAGGACCTTCAACACCATT
>JAUXBM010000223.1 GCA_030619415.1 Chlorobiota bacterium | reverse complement strand
GCATCCATACTGCCGACACCTTTGCTTTTCAGATCGAGGTCCCTGATTCTGGAAATGATGGATTTCACTTTTTGTGGTGGATATATTTTGGTGGCTTTTTTATAGTCTTTCACAAAAAAGGGATTGACGCCCAATTCGGCAGCTATCTGCCGGTCTTCCTTATTTTTAATATGATGACAGATATAAACCTTGATAAAGAAATTATGCAACATTACCGATACCATTTGCAATGGGTGTTCTTTTGGATTGGCTTCAAAATATTGTACAATCCGCTGGGCTTTTAATGCATTTCTTGTGGTAAGCGCATTTTGTAATTCGAAAATATTGAAGTCCTTGCTAATACCAATATTTTCTTCAATTTCGACTTGCGTAATTTCTGTTCCTTGCTCAATATTAATAACCAGCTTGCCAAGTTCATTGTTAATTTTTCCCAAATCGTTTCCGAGATGATCGGAGAGTAATTCAGCGGCGATAGGATGTATCTTATAGCCCATTAATCCTACCTCTTTTTCAATCCACCTGGGAATTTCATAATCACGAATCCGAACCGATTCGAACAAAACAACATCTTTATTCTGTTTCAGTTTTTTATAAAAAGTCTTCCGCTTGTCCAGTTTTTTATGTTTATAGCTCATCACCAAAACGGTAGAGTTCAGCGGATTCTCAAAATACGACTCCAGGCCATCCATGCTCTGCATGTCCTGCGCTTCTTTAACAACCACAACCTGGTAGTTGCCCATCATCGGAAATCGCCTGGCCAAATCGCTAATTTGTCTTGCAGTAACATCCCGTCCATAAACGATTGTCTGGTTGAATTCCCTCACTCCTTCGTCAAGAATATTTGCTTCGAGGTAAGCTGTTAACTGGTCGGTGAAGAAAGGTTCCTCACCATGAAAAAAATACACCGAAGCGTAAATCTTGTTCTGAATACCGTTTATGATTTGGTCGAAAGTCAAAGTTTAGAATCTGAGGTGTTTAACGGTGAGACCTTTGTTGATGAGTTGTTTAAGCGAGGCAATTCCAATCTTCAGATGATTTTCAACAAATTGCCGGGTGACAGAATCATCGCTTTCTTTTGTTTTCACACCTTCAGGAATCATGGGTTGATCAGAAACAAGAAGCAATGCGCCGGAGGGAATGTTGTTCTTAAATCCAACAGTGAAAATAGTGGCCGTCTCCATATCGATGGCCATGCTCCTGGTTTTGCGCAAATACTTTTTAAACTGTTCGTCATGCTCCCAAACCCGTCGGTTGGTCGTAAAAACGGTGCCCGTCCAGTAATCCATTGCAAAATCACGGATTGTTGTTGAAATTGCTTTCTGAAGGCTAAATGCAGGAAGGGCAGGAACTTCCGGGGGAAAATAATCGTCTGAGGTACCTTCGCCTCTTATCGCAGCAATGGGCAGAATCAGGTCTCCAACCATATTTTTCTTTTTCAGCCCTCCACATTTGCCCAACAGCAAAGCTGCATGTGGTTCTATACTCGACAACAAATCCATGATGGTTGCGGCATTTGCGCTACCTATTCCAAATTTTATCATTGTAATATCGCCGGCAGTCACCGTAGGCATTGGTACATTTTTATCGATTATTTCCACACCGTTCATCCTGGCAAATATTTCGAGGTAATTGCTGAAGTTGGTGAGGAGAATATACTTTCCAAACTCTTCAAGCGGAATACCGGTGTATCGTGGCAGCCAGTTTGCGACTATTTCCTTTTTACTTTTCATTGAATTTATTTAATGCAAAGGTATTGAATTTGAAATTTGATTTAATGGACATCTTCATTTATCAGATTATTCTATTTTTAACGTCCATTCAAAACAGGTATGAAACTCAACTTACCGGATTACGAATTAAAAATGAGGCGCACTGCCGAAGGGAAAACGGAAGTTTTTGACCTGTTCAGGAAAAAATTTATCCTGATCACTCCGGAGGAATGGGTCCGGCAAAATTTTCTTCATTATCTTATTCACGAAAAAGGCTATCCGGCTTCCCTCATTGCTGTCGAAAAAGGACTGAAAGTGAATCGCCTGCAAAAAAGGTTTGATGCGGTAGTTTATAACAACAAACTGATACCCATCGTACTCATCGAATTTAAATCAACCGGTGTTAAGCTCAGCCAAAAAGTGTTCGACCAGGTTGCTATGTATAACTTACAGATGCAGGTTAAATACCTGATCATCAGCAATGGCTTAATCCATTATTGTTGCAAAATGAATTATGAATCAAACAGTTATCAGTTTCTAGAAGATATTCCTGCGTACGCTGAGTTGATGGGTTAGTTGATTGGGGCTTTTAAAAAATCACCAATTTATTACAGATCAAATCGATACTGAGTAAAATAACGCCTGCCATGAAAAGATTTAGACACAAATAAAAGAGAGCAAGTCAAAAAAATTTTAAATTTGCTGGTCAAATAATACCAACATGAAAAAAGTACTTATTCAGATTGCATTATTTATTGTGATAGTTGTTCTCGGCTACTTTGTTTACGATAGCATTACCGAACCTATGGAATTCCAGCGTATGAAGCGTGAGCGTGATCTAAATGTTGTAAATAAACTGAAGGATATTCGAACATCTCAGCAGATATACAGAAATGTGAAGGGTTCCTTTTCAGATAATTTCGACTCGCTGACAGCGTTTTTGAGAATCGCCGAAATTCCGATCGTAAAAATGATTCCCGATCCGGAGGATACTACTTTCACAAAAACCATCAACGATACAATCGGCTACATAGTTGTTGCAGATTCTCTGTTTAAAAATAAAAAATACACGATCGATAACCTGAGCCTGATCCCTCATTCCGAAAATGTAATGTTTGAAATGGATGCTGATACCATCTCCCGGGGTGGTGTAAAGGTTCATGTATTCGAAGTGCTCGCGCCTTATAGTGCTTATCTTAAAGGCCTTGACAAACAGGCTATAATAAATCTCATTGCAAAACAGGAAGATATTGAGCGATATCCCGGTTTAAAAGTAGGTTCATTGGTCGAAGCATCAACAACCGGCAACTGGGAGTAATAAATCCCCAATGTCGTCTTTCGTGAAACCACATATCAGTTTATTTGATAAATCCTTTAACGAAAACCTGACTTCATCTTATATTTTATC
>JAUXBM010000005.1 GCA_030619415.1 Chlorobiota bacterium | reverse complement strand
GCTCGTTTTCGTAATCTAACTCAAGATCGAGAATTATGTGGCCAATAAAAAAGTAAGACCCCCCTTTGCGGTTTATCAACATGGTATTTTTCCCAATAAAACCCAGGCCGCTTTTGTGTGCCCACGCACGATCAAGAACGGGTGCCGAATCAACAAAGACCCTGGCTACTCGTTTTCCCGTTTTTTCTTTGATAAATTCTAAAAGCGCATGAAGCTTGTCTTTTAGTACTTTGTGATAATCTTTTCCGTAGGCATAGCTTGATATTTTATAATTGTTTGTATCGGGTAATTTCTCTGATGGCGAATAGCCATACAGAATAGTTATAACTGATTTTGCACCCGGCACGAGTTTGGTTGGATCATAACGTTTCTCTTTGTTTCTTTCCATCCAACTCATCTCTCCGTGAAGGTCTTCGCAAAGCCATTCATCAACCCTCTTTTCATCTTCAGCCATATTACCGGCTTTAGAAATGCCACAGGCAAAAAACCCAAGTCTGGCAGCTTCTTTTTTGATGAGGTTTGAAAATTTTGATCGTTGAAGGGTCTCGACAAGCATCGCAAACAAGGGTTAAAAAAGTTTACCCATATCCGTTTGCTTTACCTTACCCAGATGGCGATAAGCAAGTTCTGTTGCTTCCCTGCCCCGTGGTGTACGCATCAGGTAGCCTTCCTGGATGAGGAATGGCTCATAAACTTCTTCGATGGTACCAGCTTCTTCAGCCACAGCAGTAGCAATGGTGGTTATTCCAACCGGTCCTCCTTTAAACTTGTCGATGATTGTGGTTAAAATCCTGTTATCCATCTCGTCCAGACCATGCTTATCAACATTTAAAGCGCTAAGTGCATGTTGGGAAATGTCCATATCGATATCGCCATCACCCTTAATCTGTGCAAAATCCCTAACCCTTCTGAGAAGAAGGTTTCCAATACGGGGCGTTCCGCGACTTCTTCCGGCAATTTCCAAAGCAGCCTCGTCATTAATTTCAACTTTAAGTATGGAAGCCGACCGCTTGATAATACCCGAAAGGGTTGGGGTGTCGTAGTACGAAAGCCTTGAATTAATACCAAAACGAGAACGAAGGGGAGCGGTTAACAAGCCTGAGCGGGTAGTGGCACCAACCAGTGTAAAAGGGCTAAGATTAATTTGTACCGACCTGGCATTCGGTCCTGTTTCGATCATGATATCAATTCTAAAATCTTCCATGGCCGAGTAAAGGTACTCTTCCACAACCGGGCTTAACCTGTGGATTTCATCGATGAATAAAACATCATTCTCGCCTAAATTTGTCAATAAGCCGGCCAAATCACCGGGCTTGTCCAAAACAGGCCCTGAAGAAGTAATAATATTTACCGCTAACTCGTTAGCAATAATTAGTGAAAGTGTGGTTTTTCCAAGGCCTGGAGGACCATGCAATAATACATGATCGAGGGCATCACCTCTTTGTTTGGCTGCTTCAACGAAAATTTTCAGGTTATCAACTATTTTAGGCTGACCGGCAAAACTTTCGAAACGCCCGGGTCGTAGGACCTGTTCAATTTCAACTTCCACTTTGCTGAGGTGTGACCTTGTCGCATCCAGGTTTTCGTTCATGATTGGCACTTTAGCGAACAAAAATAGTAATAAGTTGGACACTGGTTTTCTGTGCAACAACTGCACGATTTGCACAATTGCAGTGCCATTCAGCAAAGATATGATTAACAGGAAGCCAATATAGAGACTGTTTGGATTTTGTTTTTAGAATTTATTATGATGCATTTTTTGTCAGATCGAGGCATCCGTACGGATAACGATGAGGTGGCTAAAAAGACACGTAAGAAAGCTGAAAGATTAATTCCAAACAGTCTCTTAATATATTCCGAAAAAAAAGATTATATTAGCTACATAAACCGGCCTCGTAAACATGCAGGAGGATTTGACTTTGGGAATCAAGGCCTTATAAACTCAACAGACATGAAAACAGTTCTTGTTGCCGTTGATTTCTCGAAAAATGCCGAGCACGCGCTCGAATATGCATTAATGTTTGCAAAAAAACTCAATATGGGTATTCACCTGATTTGGGTTGACAATACCAGTGATGACGAAACAGTCACAGATGCAATTGAAGGCGAGCTCAGGCGAGAGAAAAAATCGTATATGAATAACCTGATCAGGCAATATGAATCGCAGCTCGCAGGAAAGAAGATTCGACTCATATTTAAAAAAGGGAAAATTTACCAGGAAATTGCGAAAGCAGCAAGGAAAATTAAAGCTGATTTGATTTTTGCCGGAACGCATGGTGTATCGGGTTTCGAGCAATATTGGATTGGAAGCAATGCTTACCGGATAGTTACCCAGGCACCTTGTCCGGTGGTTACCATACGTGATGAGTACCAATTCAAAAGTTCAATTAAAAATATTTTGTTGCCACTGGATAGTTCACTGGAAACCAAGCAAAAGTTACCATTTACATGTAAACTGGCACAAAAATTTGGAGCCAGGGTTCACCTTTTGCTGATATATAATACGCCATTGAATGTTATTAGAAAGCGCATTAACAAGATTGGGGAGGAAGCGGAGAAATGCCTGGTAGATAATAAACAAGATTATGTACTTGAAAAAATTGAAGCCGATAATGTTGCTGCTGCTATTTTGGATTATGCGCAAAAGTCAGAAATTGACCTTTTAACAATAATGACTGATCAAAGTATAACAACGGCCAATAAATTCCTTGGGCCATATGCCCAGCAACTGATCAACAATTCACTTATTCCGGTAATGAGTCTGCGTGCAATAGAATACCATTAAGTAAGATTTTACGTTATCTATTAATGAAAAAAATAATCATATTGAGTGTACTGGTGGCAGGGGTATTTTTTGCAAATGCCCAAACTGATAAGCAGGGTGAAGTGATTATTTATACCGATCCTGTGATCGATAATCTTTTGCAACTGCATATTGCATACAATGATGCATTTCCGGTAATGCCAGGGTACAGAATTCAAATCTTTTTTGAATCGGGTAACCAGGCTTTAAATAATGCTGAGGAGGTAAAAAACAAATTCGCTAAAAAATTTAATGGTGTTACAGCTTATTTGCAATTTGGAGCGCCATATTATCGTGTGAGGGTAGGTGATTTTAGGACAAGGCTTGAAGCCGAGAAGTTCCTGTCAAAAATCAACCGCAAGTATCCGAATGCATGGATTATCAAAGATGAAATTAATTTTCCTGTTTTACCGAAATACAATCAAAAATAAAAGGATATGGATAAAACAATTGTTGTAGGGATCGATTTTTCTAAATGTTCGATTAACGCCCTCGAACATGCTGTCACAATTGCCCAAAAGGCTAAATCCGGAATAACGATGGTTTGGGTTAACCATCTTGATTATTCGAAGGAAATATTTTCTGTTGAACCCAAACAACTTCTAAGCGAGGTTGAAGACCGTTTTAAAAACATCATGGCTAAATACAAGAACAGGTTGGGTGGCCAGAAACTTGATTATGTGATCAGGAAAGGCAAAGTTTATAAAGAAGTTTGCGCTGTTGCCGATGAAATTGCCTGGCTGGTTGTAATTGGCACACATGGTTCGTCGGGTTTTGAAGAATTTTGGATTGGGAGCAATGCAAACCGGGTAGTTTCATCAAGCAAAAAGCCTGTAATAACAATACGTGGCGGAATTGATATTGAGACTGAATTGAGGAAAATAGTTATGCCTTTTGATAGCACAAAAGAAACAAGGCAGAAACTGACCATTACCGCTTTACTCGCCGGTTATTTTAATTCAGAAGTACATATCGTCGGTATATTTACTTCCAATATGGATGACATCCGGTACAGGATACGCAATTATGTGGCCCAGGCCGAGGATTACTTCAAAGAAAATCACATCAGGTATAAAGTCGTTTTTAAAGAAGCCGACAACATTACCGAAACTACACTGGGTTATGCTGATGAGGTAGGGGCAAACCTTATTTCAATTATGACTGAGCAGGAAACAGAATTATCGAATCTGTGGATGGGTCCTTTTGCAGCACAAATGGTGAACCATTCTGCAATTCCGGTATTAAGTGTGCAACCCATTAAATACTTTTCGATTTAACTTTTTATTTCGTCATTGTTGCCATTGAAAAACTGGTATTGAAGCAGGTGATAGTTCTTCATCGCTTTTACCTTTATCCACTGTTTGTATTTCAGGTACCATTTTACCTGTATTGACTTTAAACCTTTTTTCAGGTATGCTTCAGTGTAAGGATGAACACCCAGTGTAAGGTCTTTTTCATTCTGATCGTGGACGAGATAATTGAGATTGTTCTCAATATCATCCACCAGGATAATACTCGATTTTACTTCTCCTGTCCCACTGCAAACCGGACACTGCTCTAAAACAGGTACAAGCATTTCGGGCCTGACCCTTTGCCGTGTTATTTGAACAAGTCCGAATTTACTGGGGGGTAAAATGGTATGTTTGGCCCTGTCTTTCGACATTTCATCTTTCATTTTCTGAAAAAGAGCCCGTCGGTTTTTAGCCTCATGCATATCAATAAAATCAATCACGATGATACCACCCATATCACGTAGCCTGAGCTGACGGGCAATCTCGGCAGCCGATTCAAGATTTACTGTTAGTGCATTTTGTTCCTGTGAATTATCTTTATTCACACGGTGTCCGCTGTTTACATCAATTACATGCAACGCTTCGGTATGTTCAATAATCAGGTAAACACCACTTTTAATGGTTACTGTTTTCCCGAATGAATTCCTTACTTGCTTCTCGATTCCATAATGATCGAAAATAGGTGTGCGTCCCTTGTAAAGTTTGACAATGTCTTTTTTATCAGGCGAAATTTTTGTTATTAATGCTTTCGCCTCTTCGTAGAGTACAGGATCGTTGATATGAATACTGTTAAATGATTCGTTAAGGTTGTCCCTTAATAATACGGAGGTCCGATCCAATTCGCTTAATACTTTCTGCGGTGCCTGGAGATGTGGGAGTTTTTTATTGATTTTTTCCCACTTTTCAGCCAGGTTTCTTAAATCAGCATCGAGTTCGGCTACCTTTCTGTTTTCGGCTACCGTTCTTATAATTACGCCAAAGTTTTCTGGCTTAATACTAAGAATGAGCCGGCGTAACCGGTTTCTTTCCTCTTTGCTTTTTATTTTTTGAGAAATTGAAATCTTGTTGGAAAAAGGAAGCAATACCAAATACCGTCCCGGAAAGGATAGTTCAGTGGTTATTCGCGGCCCCTTAGTTGAAATGGGTTCTTTGGCAATTTGCAGGACGATTTGTTGGCCGGAAGTCAAAACCTGGGTGATTTTACCCGATTTTTCGATGTCTTTTTCCTGGTTAATTTTATCGATGGATGTAAGGTTGCCTCTTCCTTGTAATGCCAGTCTGACAAATTTATTCAAGGTGCGGATTTGTGGACCCAGGTCGAGGTAATGCAAAAAAGCATCTTTCTCATAACCAACATCCACAAAAGCAGCGTTAAGGCCAGGCATGATTTTTTTAACCTTGCCAAGGAATACATCACCTACTGCAAAATTGTTGTTGTTCTTTTCTTTGTGAAGTTCAACAAGATTTTTGTCCTCAAGCAGCGCAATATTAACCTCCGATATACTCGAATCGATGATTAATTCTCTGTTCACAATGTTTTGATCTTTAATGTTAATACTAAATCCACTTTATCAGTGGCCAAGATCAAGAGGGGGATAAATGAAAGATTGATAAGTTAATCGAGGGGTGTATTAAAGGCAATAACACAGTACCGTACTATAGCACTGCATTATTGCTAAGCTTTAAGAAATGATTATTTCTTCTTATGCCTGTTCTTTCTCAAACGCTTCTTGCGTTTGTGTGTCGCCATCTTATGTCTTTTCCTCTTTTTACCGTTTGGCATAATGATTAAATATTAAAGTTTATTATTTCAGGTTGCTTTTAACGATATTTACAAAAGTTTTAGCCGGTTTGAAAGCAGGAATTTTATGGGCCGGGATGATAATAGTCGTATTTTTTGAAATATTACGTCCGGTTTTTTCAGCTCTTTCCTTGATGATATAGCTTCCAAATCCTCTTAAATAAACATTTTCACCATCTTTCATCGTATCTTTGACGGTTTCCATAAATGATTCAACTACGGCCTGAACGGCTACTTTTTCAATTCCGGTTTTGTTTGCAATCTCTGTTACAATTTCTGCTTTTGTCATGTTACTATTTTTAAATGTTTAACTATTAGTTGTTTAATTCGGCTCGCAAAAATATAACTTTTTTAGTAACATTGCATTTTTAGCAAGTTTTTTTTCATTCTAAATACTTCTTACTAAGTATATTCAGTTTATGTCAGTTAACTTTGGAAGCAAATTAGTCGGTTGGTACGAACAAAATAAGCGTCATTTACCATGGCGCAACACCATTAATCCCTATAAAATATGGCTGTCTGAGATCATTCTTCAGCAAACTCGAATTGACCAGGGATTGAAATACTACCTGGCCTTTGAAGAGCGTTTTCCAACCGTTTTTTCTTTGGCAGAAGCCTCTCCCAAAGAAGTTTTTAAAATGTGGCAGGGACTTGGCTATTATAACAGGGCCGAAAACCTGATGATTGCCGCCAAAACCATTGTTGAAAAGTATGATGGTCGTTTTCCTGAAGACCCGGCTGAGCTAATGAATATAAAAGGGATAGGAAGTTATACGTCGGCTGCGATTGCCTCATTGGCATTTAATGTCCCCATTCCGGTGGTTGACGGGAATGTATTCCGGGTTTTATCCAGGATATTCGGTATATCCACGCCAATCAATACCACATACGGTAAAAAGGAATTCGAAATTCTATCTGGAAAACTCATGTCAAATTATCCTCCTTCCGTCTTCAACCAGGCAATAATGGAATTCGGCGCACTTTATTGCAAACCGGCCAATCCCGACTGTCAGCATTGTATTTTCATCGATGAATGCCATGCCGGAAAGCTAAATTCTGTGGGGGATTTTCCAGTTAAAAAACCAAAAGCAAAGGTCCGAAACCGGCATTTCTATTATTTTTTAATTGAGACGAAAATTGGTGGGCTTTCACAATTTATTTTGAAAAGAAGACAAGAAAAGGATATCTGGAAAAATCTTTACGACATGCCAATGTCTGAATATGAAAAAGCCATCGACCCGGTAGCATCCCTGGAAAGTGATAATTTTAAGTCCCTGCTTGGAGGCTTAGAATATCAGATAAATAGCATTAATAGCTCCCCCACTCACTTATTAACCCATCAGCGGATTCATGCCCATTTTATCCACATAATTGTGGATAACTTACCCATCCTTCAAACTGAAAAATATTTACTTTTGGTTGATCAATCACAATTAATCAATTATCCTGTTCCCCGTTTGATTGAGCGGTACTTGCAGGATCAAAAACTAATTTAGCAGAACACAATGGCAGGTTTAAACAAGGTAATTTTAATAGGAAATATTGGTAAGGATCCCGATACTTTTCAATTTGATGATGGTACCAAGAAAATTAGTTTTTCGCTGGCAACAACTGAATCTTATCGTGACAGAACAACCAACGAATGGAAGGATATTACTGAATGGCACAACATAGTTGGTTATCGTTATCTGGCTGAGAGCAATGTTGCAAAAGGCGATTTGGTCTATATCGAAGGAAAAATCAAAACAAGAAAATACAAAGACCGCGATGGCAACGATAGATATTTAACCGAAATTGTTGCCGATAAAATGAAGATGTTATCACGCCATCAACCACAGGAAGGGCGGGTTAGAACCGAGAATACCGATACTGGATCAGTGGCAAACACAGCATCAAGCGACAATCAGGGTGGGGAAACTACGCCAGAAGATGATCTTCCATTTTAAGCTACATATAAGCTACTTGAACTTGATTGTTACTTTTCTTACTAATTTTGCCGGCAAATAACAGACTTACAAAATTTTGGAAGACGCAGATTTAGATTCCCATCTTACTAATTTATTCATACTGGCCGATCAGTTTTTTATTGGATTTCCGGGCTCTGCAATCGTGTCACTCATCATATTGATATTCCTTGTTGCTGCATCAGGACTCATTTCAGGATCGGAAACGGCATTTTTTTCGCTGACTCCTCTTAATCTTGAATCATTAAGGATCAGTAGCAGCAAGAGAGATATTCTCATATTAAAACTAAGAGACAAACCCAAAACTTTGTTGGCTACAATTTTGATTGCCAATAATTTTGTGAATGTTTCCATCGTTATTCTATCAACATTCCTGGTGTCGCAGGTATTTAATATGTCGGTAAATCCCATATTGGGACGATTGCTTGAAGTAATAGGTATTACCTCGGTTATTCTGCTTTTTGGTGAAATCATGCCAAAAATTATGGCCAACAAGGAGCCGTTAAAAATTTCGGGCATTATGGCCTTGCCTTTAAAATTTCTTATTGTTCTTTTTAAACCACTCAGCTACCCGCTTGTAAGATCCACATCAATGATCGACAGGCGATTGAGTAAAAAAGGATCGGGCATTACAATGAGTGATATTTCTGATGCGATCGATCTGACTGTTGATGAAAATGCTCCTCAGGATGAAAAGATGATCCTGAAAGGAATTGCCACTTTTGGCGAAATTGAAGCCAGCGAGATCATGGAATCAAGGGTGAATGTTACAGCAATTGATAGTGAACTCTCTTTCGGGGAAATGATGACAGTGGTGATTCAATCGGGTTTTTCGCGGATACCGGTTTACAAAGAAACCTTCGATAATGTGCTTGGCGTACTGTATATAAAAGACCTGTTGCCATATGTTGATGAAACAGAAAAACCGGATTGGAAAAACCTGGTCAGGCCGGCATTTTTTGTACCTGAAAATAAACGGATAAACGACCTGTTGCAGGAGTTTAAACTAAAAAAAATACACCTCGCCATCGTGGTTGATGAATATGGTGGCACTTCCGGTATTATTACCCTGGAAGATATTATTGAAGAAATTGTTGGCGAAATAAGTGATGAGTTCGACAAGGAAGATCAACAATACAGGTACCGGAAGACTTCGGCGAACACCTATATTTTTGAGGCTAAAACATTGCTTAACGATTTGTGTAAAATCCTTGAAATCGAAGATGATTATTTTGATGAGGTCAAGGGAGAATCAGATTCGTTGGGCGGACTTATTCTGGAATTAAAAGGTGAAATTCCCGCAGCAGGGACGAAAATAATATTCGATAACTTTGAATTTACCATCAAGGATGCAGATCAAAGGAAAATTAATGAAGTAGCTTTAAAAATTAAACCCGTAACCAACACCTAATTCTAATTGACTTAATTGCGTTAAACAATGTCTGAATCTGAAACCCCAAAACTTGCTTTGTAAGTTTAAAAATTTGGATTTGTTTAGAAATTAGAGCAATTAGAAAAATTAGAGCAATTAAAAATTTAATGGAAAAAGTTATTAAAATATTCCTTGTCACATTAATTGCCACAGGGTTTCTTTTTTCCTGCGAACAAGCATACACACCTAAACCAAGGGGCTATTTCCGCATCGATTTACCCGAAAAGCAATATGTTTTATTCGACACCACTTTTCCTTTTCAATTTGAAAAACCTGCCTATTCTGTCATTACCCGCGATCCTCACTCACCCAACGAAAAATACTGGATCAATCTTGAATTTCCTGATTTCAAAGCAACTGTACACTTCAGTTACAAAGCGGTTGATGGAAATTTGAGCACTTACCTGGAAGATTCGCACAGAATGATCAGCAAGCACATCCCAAAAGCTGATGCCATTTACGATAGCATCATTATTGATCGCGAAAGACATGTTTTTGGGCTGATCTATGAGCTGGAAGGAAGCGGAGCGGCATCGCCTTACCAATTTTTCCTTACCGATAGTATTTCGCATTTTGTAAGGGGCTCGCTTTATTTTAATTTTACACCCAATAACGATTCTCTCGAACCGGTCATCGAATTCATCAAACAGGATATCGATCACCTTATCAATACCTTTAAATGGAAATACAACAGGCAACCTAACCAGTAAATCGTTGTCAATCGTAAGAAGCATTAACGAATTATGAAAAAAATATTTATCCTTTTATTCACCCTTCTCCTTACGTATTCTTCTTTTTCGCAAGAGGAGTTTAAGCGGGTTAGTATCAATCTTCAAAATAATGTCCTGGCAGATATTGTTCGTCATGGCATCGATGTAAATGAAGGTTCTCACAAACCGGGATATTCCTTTGAAACAGATTTATCAACTGGTGAAATCGAACGGTTGAAAAATGCAGGATTTCAAATGGATGTGCTCATTGAAGATGTGAGTGCTTTCTACGCCGAAAGGCTTAACAGGCAGGGAAGCCGAATGGTTGACAGGGATATTAGTGAAACATGGCCGGTCCCCGAAAACTGGAAATATGGCTCAATGGGTGGATATTATACACTTGATGAAGCCTATTCGGAGATTGATTCGATGGTGGTCCTTTATCCTGATTTGATATCCGCCAGGCTATCCATTTCTGATGACACGCTGACCCATGAAGGAAGAAAACTATTCTGGCTCAAAATTTCTGATAATCCGAATGATAATGAGGATGAACCGGAACTATTGTACACCGCTATTCATCATGCCCGTGAACCCATTAGTATCCAGCAATTGATTTATTATATGTGGTATTTGCTCGAAAATTATGGCACTGACCCGGTAATTGAACATATTGTCGATAATACGGAAATGTATTTTGTGCCATTTATTAACCCGGATGGTTACCAGCACAATGTGGTAAACGACCCAAATGGCGGTGGTATGTGGCGCAAGAACAGGCGCGACAATGGAGATGGATCGTTTGGGGTTGATCCGAACAGGAATTACGGTTATATGTGGGGATTGAATGATGACGGTTCATCGCCCTGGCCTCCTGATGCTACCTACCGGGGTCCGGCTGCATTCTCTGAACCCGAGATCAAAAACATGAGGGATTTTTGTAATGAACATGAATTTCAAATTGCACTGAACTACCATTCGCACGGTAACTTATTGTTAGCCCCCTGGGGTTATACGCCTGAACCCCCTCCCGATTACGATCTGCTGATGGCTTATGGTGATGTGCTGACAAGAGAGAACAGCTATTTTTATGGACCGGGCAATACAGCGATATATCCTACTAACGGTGGATCGGATGATTGGATGTATGGAGAACAGGAAACCAAAGAGCTCATCTATTCCTATACACCCGAAGTGGGGAATTCTATCGACGGGTTTTGGCCTGCTGTGGACCGCATCATTCCACTTTGCAAGGAACAAATGTGGCAAAATATTACGGCAGCCAGACTTGTAGGGAGGTATGCAGTTTTGCAAAACCTGGGTCCGGTTGTTACCGGCGAAGTTGACAATTATGCATCGTTTGGTGTGACGCGCCTGGGGCTCACCGATTCGGAAACAATTACGGTGGCCATTGAACCGCTGGATGAACATATCATAGATTATGGCGAACCACTGATGTTTGAAAACATGAACTTGCTTGACTCAGCGGTTGATTCAATTGGTTTTATGCTGGATGCAGGAATTGAGAATGGAACCATTTTCAAGTATTTACTAAGTATTGATGATGGCGACCTGGTTACATCAGATACGATTACCATGGTTTTTGGCACCGAAATGATTGTTTTTGAAGACGATATGGAAGATCTAATCATGTGGAGTTCTGAAAAGTGGAACACAGTTACAAGCGATTTTCATTCTGCCGACCATTCAATGACTGATTCTCCGGATGGTGAATATGATGACCAGGAATCGAATGAAATTATCCTCGATTCGGTGATTGACCTCCGGAATGTAAGCACCGCTTTTCTTCGTTTCTGGGCAAAATGGGAGTTGGAAAAGAATTTTGATTATGTCCAGGTTTTGGTAAAGGATATCGACGATGAAACATGGGTTTCATTGGGTGGAAAATATACCCAACAAGGTAATTCGTACCTGGGGCCCGAAGAGTCCCTTTATGATGGTTTTCAAACGGAATGGGTTCAGGAAGAGATCAGCCTGTTTGGCTTTGTCGGGAAACAAATTTCACTAAGGTTTATTCTGGTCAGCGACCGTTATGTTGAGGAGGATGGTTTCTATTTTGATGATCTGATCGTTTCAGTGATTTCATCTATTACCGGAATTGAACCTGAGAGAGAAAAAGAAACGGGCATATTTATATCAGATGCTTATCCAAATCCTGCGAAAGATGAATTCCGCGTTCAGTATGAGTTGGAGAGAAATGATGGAGCAATGCTGGAATTGTTTGATGCTTTGGGTAAAAAATTACAGCTTGTTAAACTTGACGGTGAAAAAGGAGTTGTCAGTGTTCATATAACAGATCTTACAAATGGTATTTACTTCTACCGACTGACTAACGGAAATAAAAAATCTGGCATTCGAAGATTAATCAAGTTTTAATCAACCAACTGGCGAATACGCTTTTCCTGTTTTAGTTTCACCCTTCCATTTTAATTCCTTAATTTTGGCCGAAACATTTTCCATAAAATGGAGTATTATTGACTGTAGTTTAAAATTTTTACGGAGGGAAGGATATGATCGAAACCATTAAAATAGGCCGGCTGAAATGGCAAAATATTCCTGCCCCTTCTGATGAAGATTTAGAATACCTCGAAAATACTTACCATTTTCACCCACTCGACCTCGAAGATTGCCGGCAGATTAACCAACGTTCGAAAATTGATATTTACGATGATTATTATTTTATGATCCTCCATTTTCCTGTTTTTGACAGGCAAAACCGCTTCACCAAAACACGCGAAGTGAAGATTTTTTGGGGAGAAGATTTTTTAATTTCTGTCGGTAAATCACATTGGGTAGTTGATGCCCTTTTTAATGAAGCCATGGAAAAGGATAAAAAAGATGAAGATTTAGAAATAGGTACTTCTGATGCCATTCTCTATTTAATTCTTGAAAAATTGATGAACGAGACCATTTACCTGCTTAGAAAAGTAGGCCTTGAGCTGGAACTGATTGGTAGGGAGCTTTTTAACAGTCGTGCGCAACGAACGATTGAACGTTTGTCGGTTACCCGGAAAAATATCATCCTGCTCAATACCATGCTGAAACCACAATTAAGGGTATTCAATAAATTTGAATCGGGTGTTGTAAAAGGATTTGCTGACAATATGGAAGATTACTGGGGCAATATTCTTGACTACTATAACCGGATGTGGGATATGACAGAGGATTTTGGCGAATTGATTGAAGGGCTCTCCACCACCTTCGACTCAATGCAGACCAACAAAACAAACGAGATCATGAAAATACTCACCCTGATCTCATCCATTGTCCTGCCACTTACCTTTCTTACAGGAGTTTACGGCATGAATGTTTTACTGCCCATGGCCAACAATAACCTGGCCTTTTGGATAATTATGGGTGTCATGATTGTACTAATTGGAAGCATGCTTCTGTTTTTCAGGAGGAAGAAGTGGATGTAGCAACTTCAATAATTTGAAAGTCTCAGGCCTCAGGTTTTCTGACTTCTGTCTTTGATTTCTTTTTGTTTTTCGACTTGTTAAAGATTTCAGTCTGCCGCTGGATGGATTCGTTATGAACCAGGTTTAGAACTCGGGTGAGGAACTGTTTTTTAAGTCCGAGGTGGGAGCCAATGGCCAGGCGGTCTTCCATAATCCCAGCCCACCGTTTCATTTGAAGTATGGTAATGGCGTGCTCATTTTTGTACGTTCCAATTTCATCGATAATTTCCATCCTTCGGGCCAGTATTTGAAGCAGCTCACCATCTATTTTGTCAACTTCGGTTCTGAGTTCTTCAAGCTTGTGCTGGAATTCGATGTCGCCGGTTTTTTCCCTGATGATCAGCCCATCAAGAAGTTCTTTTAAGAATGTGGGTGTTATTTGTTGAGAAGCATCTGTAATTGCACTTTCCGGCTTATAATGACTTTCGATCATCAGCCCGTCCATTTCAAGATCGAAGGCTTTTTGTGAAACAGACTTCAGCAAATCCCTGCGTCCACAAATATGACTTGGATCGACAATGATTGGCAAGGTGGGAATAAGTCGTTTCAATTCAATAGGAATTTCCCACATCGGGGCGTTACGGAAAGGCGATTTTTCGAAATAATGAAAGCCCCGGTGAATAGCAATAATTTTGTGAATGCCCGATGCATGTATCCTTTCGATGGCTCCAACCCAGAGTTTTAAATCAGGGTTCAGCGGATTTTTTACCATCACCGGAATATCGGTTCCCTGAAGTGCTTTCGCTATTGCCTGGACAGAAAATGGGTTTACAACCGTACGGGCGCCAATCCAAAGTATATCCACATTGTGCTTTAAAGCCAATTCAACATGTGCCGGTTCAGCTACCTCCACGGTAGTCATCAGCCCATATTTTTCTTTTACTTTGTTTAGCCACACCAGCCCCTTTTCTCCGGCCCCTTCAAAATCACCCGGCCTTGTCCGGGGTTTCCAAATGCCTGACCGAAAAACTTTTACGGCTGGAATCCTGACAATTCCGGAAGCCGTTTTCAATAGCTGTTTCTCGCTCTCGGCGCTGCATGGCCCCGCAATAATAAGCGGCTCCTTGCCCAAAGTCAACCACTCATTAAGTGCTGTTATTTTTAAGTCGGTACCCATGGTTGGCAAAAGTACGAAAATGGAATAATGCCTATGCGTAAAAAGATATTGTTGACCATTTGCCCAATATTTCTTCATTCCAGACTTCCAATATTCCAGGTCCTGAATAGAATGTTGAGGATCATCCATTTTTACTACTTTTACCTCCCTGAAAAATAAGCCCTTGTAACATGAAATTTGATAAATTCGGACTAGATGATCAACTGCTTGAAGCCATTTCACACATTGGGTTCGACAAAGCCACGCCTATCCAGGAAAAAGCCATTCCCGCCATCATGCAGGGTAGAGACCTGATTGGAAGTGCACAAACGGGAACCGGGAAAACAGCTGCTTTCCTTCTACCTGTATTAAATGAGCTGCTTTATGAACACGAACCGGTTACAAGCACACTGATCATTGTTCCAACACGCGAGCTTGCCATCCAGATTGAGCAGCAAATACAAGGGTTTTCCTATTTTACCCCGGTCGTGTCAATTCCTATTTATGGCGGTGGTGACGGGCTATCATGGGAACAGCAAAAGAAAGCACTGACAACCGGAGCTGACATTATCGTGGCCACACCCGGAAAGCTGATATCCCATTTAAATATGGATTATGTGAAATTCGACAAGGTCAGGCACTTGATCCTTGACGAAGCTGACCGGATGCTGGATATGGGCTTTTATGAAGACATTCAAAAGATCATTTCATACCTTCCGAAAAAGCGACAAACCCTGATGTTCAGCGCCACCATGCCGACAAAGATCAGGGAGTTGGCAAAACTGACTTTAAAGGATCCTGTTGAAATTAGCATTCAACTTTCAAAACCTGTCGAAGGGGTATTGCAGGCAGCCTACCTGACGTATGATACCCAGAAAATTCCACTGATTAACAAACTTATTGCAGACAGACCTGAAGTGAAGCGAATATTAATTTTTACTTCTACCAAAAAGAAAGTGTTCGAAATTGCTCGCGGTTTAAAAGGAAAAGGATATACGGTGGAGGGAATTTCATCCGACCTCGAACAGAGTCAAAGGGAAGCGGTTTTATTAAGATTCAGATCAAAACAGACCAGGGTTTTGGTGGCAACCGATGTGCTCAGCCGCGGTATTGACATCAAAGATATTGACATCGTTATCAATTTTGATGTCCCGAACGATGCCGAAGATTATGTACACAGGATTGGTCGCACAGCCCGCGCAGAAGCCACAGGTCTTGCGCTGACTTTTATCAATCAGGAGGACATGTACAAGTTTCATCGGATTGAGGAGCTTATAGAACGGGTTATTATGAAAATTCCGCTTCCCGCTGAGTTGGGTGAAGGCCCTGCATGGAACCCAAAACAGCGAGAATTTGACCGCAAAGGTGGATTCAGGAGAAAACCGAAAGGCGGGAGAAACAAAAAACCAGGAAACTTCCGCAAAAAATAATGTTGGTTATTGAAGAACATATTGTGCCTGATGGTATTTCAAACATTAGGTTGGTTGATTATGTCCACCGTGTTCTGAATAATATTCCTTCCAGGTCGGGTTTGAAAAAAGCCATTAAAAGAGGTGAAATTTTAGTGGATGGCAAGAGGGCTGAAGGAGGCAATTGGGTAGAGCCAGGACAAAAAATTGTGTTGATTGATTTGCAGAATAAGCAACCAAAAGTTTTCGAAATGCCCCTGAAGGTTGTGTTTGAGGATGAATTTGTTGCGGTCATCAATAAACCGGCTGGGATTTCAGTGAGTGGTAATAAATTTAAAACGATCGTCAATGCATTGCCTTTTAATTTGAAGCCTTCATCATCCCATGATGTGCTGAAAACGCCAAAGCCGGTTCACCGCCTTGATTATTCTACCTCGGGTTTGTTATTGATTGCGAAAACATCAGGGGCATTGGTAAGGCTCGGAAAGTTGTTTGAACAAAGGGAAATCAAAAAGAAGTACAGGGCAATCGCAGTGGGTAAAATACCCGAAAGAGGTACACTCGACAAAAACATAAATGGACAGCAGGCAATCACAAAATATCAGCTTGTTTCTCATTCAAGGTCATTGCATACTGATTGGTTATCGCTGGTAGATCTTTACCCGATAACAGGCCGAACGCACCAACTGCGGATTCATCTTTCAGAATACGGGTTCCCAATTTTGGGCGATAAAATGTATGATGACCCGAAAAAAGTTTTAAAAGGAAAAGGCCTGTTTCTGGCGGCAGTAGAGTTGTTATTCATTCATCCCATACATGGAACAGAGATTGTATGCGGCATTGAAATGCCCCAAAAGTTTGCCCATCTTATTGCCGGCCAAAATCGCAGGTGGAAAAACTACCAATAAATTGTGCTTAAACCATAAACGAAGTTAAAAAGACACAGGCAAGTCTTATTAAGTAAATCCATGATAAATAAAAATTGAATTGATTTCTCATTCGTTTGTTCACTGAAATTTAGTTCTTTTGCAAAGTTTTAAAAGCGAACAAAGTGAAAAGAACGGAAATCAAAACACTTTTACAGTCAAACGATTACGGTAAAGACGTAAATGTAAAAGGATGGGTAAGAACCAAGAGGGGAAGTAAAAATGTAGCCTTCATTGCGTTAAACGATGGCTCAACGATTAAAAACGTCCAAATCGTTGTTGAGGTTAATCCTGAGAATGAAAAAATTTTGGAGCGCATTCATACCGGAGCCGCCTTATCAGTTGATGGTAAAATTATTGAATCTCCGGGAAGCGGTCAAAGTGTAGAAATCCAGGCGATAACGGTTGATGTTCTTGGTGCTGCTGATCCGGACGAATATCCGCTTCAGCCAAAAAAGCATTCACTTGAATTCCTGCGTGAAAAAGCGCACCTTCGTTTTCGCACGAATACCTTTTCAGCGATTACCCGTATTCGCCATGCGATGATTTTTGCCATTCATAAATATTTTAACGACAATGGTTTCTATAATATTCATACCCCAATTGTAACGTCTTCAGATGCTGAAGGGGCCGGGGAGATGTTCCAGGTAACAACACTCAATCTTGAAAATATGCCTAAAAAAGAAGATGGGCATATTAATTTTGATCAGGACTTTTTTGGAAAAGCGGCCAACCTCACCGTATCCGGTCAGCTTGAGGCTGAATTGGCGGCGCTGGCTTTGTCGAAAGTTTACACATTCGGCCCCACTTTCCGTGCCGAAAATTCAAACACCTCCAGGCACCTTGCCGAGTTTTGGATGATTGAGCCCGAAGTGGCATTTTGTGATATCAATGATGATATGGACCTCGCGGAAGACATGCTGAAGTACGTCATCAAATATGCGCTCGATAATTGCCTGGAAGATTTGGAGTTTTTAAGTAAGCGCCTTACCGATGAGGAAAAGACCAAAAAGGCAGAGGAACGCTCGATGGAATTGATCGAGAAAATGAAGTTTGTGCTTGATAATGAATTTGTAAGAATAACTTATACCGAAGCAATCAACATTCTTCGCAACTCCAAACCCAATAAAAAGAAAAGGTTTCAATTTTTAATTGACAGTTGGGGCACCGATTTACAATCAGAACATGAACGCTTCCTCGTTGAAAAACACTTCAAAAAACCTGTAATCCTTACCGATTACCCGAAAGAGATCAAAGCTTTTTACATGAAACAGAACGATGATGGAAAGACAGTTCGTGCAATGGATGTGCTGTTTCCTCAAATTGGGGAAATCATCGGTGGCTCGCAACGCGAAGAAGATTACGACAAATTGTATTCACGCATGAAAGAGATGGATATTCCTGAAGAGTCGATGTGGTGGTATCTCGAAACGCGAAAATTTGGTACTGTCCCACATGCCGGTTTTGGACTGGGTTTTGAACGTTTGATGCTTTTTGT
>JAUXBM010000218.1 GCA_030619415.1 Chlorobiota bacterium | reverse complement strand
GTTGATTTACCCCAGAATGGACGCATGATCGTCATAAACCAATCCGAAACAAACCACTTCATACTTTCCAGGTATTCACAGAAATCTTTTGCAAACAGCCATACACTGGCCACAGCCAAAACAACCGAAAAACGGGGTGTCGGAAACAATAGCTTTACCGTTTTTCATTTCAAGGCTGAAGTCTTTGCACACTTCAACACACAACCAGCATCCATTACATTTTTCTTCGTCGATGAATATCCGGGCGTTTTCGTTGGTTCGTGATGTTGGGATAGGCATGATTTTACTTTGTTTGGTTGAAGGAACTTAAAGATTAATAAAACAAAGTTAATGTTTCAAATTTGATAAACCAAACGACACGAATACTTTAATCGACATTAAACACTTGTAAACGAATGTTAAACGGAAGTAAATGCTTATTAACCGAATCGGGTGAAAAGGTCGCCATATGTTTGCATCAGATTTCGTTCTTAAAATTATCGAAACTTTATTTACTAATTTAAACTTTATTATCATGACAACTTTAAGCAATTCAGTACACCTGATCGGACGCCTGGGACAAGACCCAAAATCATTTGAGTTTGACAGCGGAAAAATGAAGGCGCAATTCTCACTCGCGACCTCTGATTATTACAAAGATCAAAAAGGCGAGCGCGTACAGGAAACTCAATGGCACAACATTGTGGCCTGGGGAAAAACAGCAAAAGTAGTAACTGACTATCTCACCAAAGGCAAAGAGATCGCCCTGGAAGGTAAACTCATCAACCGCAGCTACGAAGACAAAGACGGAAACAAGAAGTACATCTCTGAGGTGGTAGCCAACCAGATTTTGATTTTGGATAAGAAGAGTTGATTTTTAAATCTCACGCAAAGGCGCAGAGCCGCAGAGTTATTTCTTTGCGGCTTGGCGTTTCTGCGTGAAAATTTCATGGATTATGTACGAAAATGAAATATCAAGAGAAATTGTCAATAATCTTTGAATTTCACCCGAAGGTGTAAAACTCTAGTATTACTTCTTTGCGACTTTGCGTCTCTGCGTGAACCACACATTTATCCCCCAAATACTCCACAAAAACACTTACTTTTGCCCTCGCTTTTTAATTAGGTAGGAATCCTATGTACTCACTGTTTTTGAAAGAAATCCGCAGCTTCCTTAATTCAGTTTTGGGATATGTCGTAATTCTTGTATTCCTTGTAGTTATTGGCCTTTTCTTGTGGGTTTTCCCAACCGAATTTAATTTATTGGATTTCGGTTATGCCAATGTTGACGGCCTGTTTATTATTGCTCCATTTGTTTTCCTGTTTTTAGTTCCGGCCATTACAATGAAATCATTCGCCGAAGAGCAAAAAACGGGAACCATCGAGTTGCTCCTTACAAGGCCTTTGAGCGATTTGCAGATTATACTTGCCAAGTATTTTGCCGCATTTGCACTGGTCGTTTTTTCGCTTCTCCCAACAATCATTTATTATTTCTCCATCAGTTATTTAGGCCTGCCCCAGGGTAATATCGACTCGGGAGGGTTTTGGGGTTCGTTCATCGGACTGTTATTTTTGGGAGCAACATTTGTCTCCATTGGTATTTACACATCTTCGCTAAGTGATAACCAGGTGATCTCTTTTATCCTTGCCATCCTCCTTAGCGCATTTTTGTACATGGGCTTTGAGTTCATCTATTTGCTGGAACTCTTCGGGGATATTGATCTTTTCATTAAATCACTCGGCATCAATGCGCATTACAGTTCAATAAGCCGGGGAGTGATTGATACCAGGGATGTTGTTTATTACCTGAGTGTTATCGGCCTGTTTTTATTCCTCACTGTTTTTAACCTGGCACGCCGAAAATGGTAATGAAAAAAGACAGAAAATCGATTAAGCGGCAATATTTACTCCAATTCATTTTGGTTGTTGCCGCCATTGTCATCGTTAATTTGATCAGTTCATTTGTGTTTACGCGCTTCGACCTGACCAGCGAGAAACGATACACTCTAACCAACGAAACAAAAGAAATACTATCTGGTCTTGATGACATCGTTTATTTCAAAGTTTTCCTCGAAGGTGAATTCCCTACCGGATTTAAAAGGTTAAGAAAAGAAACCAGGGAGATGCTCGATGAATTGAGGGCCCACAATAAAAATATTCAGTACGAATTTATCAACCCTTCGGCAAGTGAAGACCAGGAAGAAAGAAACCACACATATCAGTTGCTTGTACAGCAGGGATTGAAACCGACCAACCTACAGGTAAAAACGAAAAGCGGCCTCGATCAGCAGGTGATATTTCCGGGTACGATTGTTACTTATCGAAACAATGAAATGGCGGTTGAATTACTCGATGCCCAAATCAATGTACCGCCCGAAGCCGTGCTTAATAATTCCATCCAAAACCTGGAATTCAAGTTAGCCAGCGCCATTCATCTGCTCACCCGACAAGTAAAACCAAGGCTTGCATTTATCGAAGGGCATGGCGAGTTGAATGAGCGCGAAACCTTTGATATCACCAATTCATTACGAAATGATTACATCGTGGAGCGTACCAGGATTGACGAAAAAGTAAATGCGCTCGTCAACCGCTCACTGATCGATTCCATCAATAATGATTATCGAATTGAACCAAAATACGCGGTCATTGTTATCGCCAAACCCGATTCGGCATTTTCTGATAAAGACTTGTTTATTATCGATCAATATATCATGCATGGAGGGAAAGTATTGTGGCTTATTAATCCGGTGCTTACCAGCATGGACAGTATCCAGATGAAGGAATCAACGGTTGCTGTCGAAAAAAAGCTGAACCTACAACCCATTCTCTATAATTATGGAGTCAGGCTGAACGCCGATCTTATCATGGATTTGAATGCCATGCCCATTCCAATCCGAACCGGCCAGATGGGCAGCCAGCCACAGATTGACTTTTTTTCATGGTATTATTTTCCGGTGGTAACCCCATTCTCAACACATCCGATTGTCAGGAATTTAAATGCCATTAAAACCCAGTTTGTAAGCAGTATCGATACCATCGGTGTGAAGAATGTGAAGAAGACAATCTTATTGAAAACATCAGCTTATTCGCGAAAAGTAAACGTGCCATCGGTGATCAGTCTTGCCATTATCACAGAAGAACCGGTAGAGCATCTATACCAGGGTCCACCCAAAAATATTGCCGTATTGTTGGAAGGAAGGTTTGCATCGGTTTTCAGAAACAGGATAACACCCCAAATTGCCTCTGACAAAAGCATCGGTTTCCAGGAACTAAGTGTGCCAACCAGCATGATCCTTGTTTCGGATGGTGACATGATCAGGAACCAGTTTCAAATACC
>JAUXBM010000083.1 GCA_030619415.1 Chlorobiota bacterium | reverse complement strand
ATTATTTTTTGCCAACTTTTTCTTTACCTGGTTAAACATTAACGAAACGATTTCATGTATTTCCTTTTTAGTTAAGGGCGTAAACATGATAATTTCATCAATCCTGTTGAGAAACTCAGGACGGATGGTCTTTCTTAAAAGATCCATCACTTCGGTGCGCGTTTCTTCGATCACCTCAAGCTCATTTTCCTCAGTCAGTTTGGCAAAACGCTCCTGTATAATGTGTGAGCCGATATTAGAGGTCATGATGATGATGGTATTTTTAAAGTCCACCACCCTGCCTTTGTTATCGGTCAGGCGTCCATCGTCAAGCACTTGCAACAAAATATTGAAAACATCAGGATGCGCTTTTTCGATTTCGTCGAGTAAAACAACCGAATAAGGTTTTCTTCTGACAGCTTCTGTTAACTGTCCACTTTCATCGTAGCCAACGTATCCGGGAGGTGCTCCAATCAAACGGGAAACAGAATGCCGTTCCTGGTATTCTGACATATCGATGCGTACCATCGCCTGGTCATTGTTAAAAAGAAACTCAGCCAATGCCTTTCCCAGTTCCGTTTTTCCAACACCGGTAGTCCCCAGAAAAATGAAGGAACCAATCGGACGATTTTCGTCTTGCAGTCCTGCCCTGCTTCTGCGGATCGCATCCGAAATAGCTGAAATTGCCAAATCCTGGCCAATTACACGGTTGTGCAATTCATCTTCCAGTTTAAGCAGTTTTTCGCGTTCACTTTGCAGCATTCGGGTTACAGGGATACCGGTCCATTTTGAAACCACATCAGCAATCTCTTCTGAATCCACTTCCTCATTAATCATCGGATCATCGCCTTGCAACGCTTCCAACTGCGTTTTAAATGCTTCAACCGAAGCCTCGGCTTCTATCATTTTACCGTACCTCAATTCGGCAACTTTTCCAAAATCACCTTCGCGTTCAGCCCTTTCGGCTTCTATTTTACAATCCTCAAGCAATTGTTTGTTTTGCTGAATCTTATCGACCAGGTCTTTTTCGGCCTGCCATTTCGATTTCAGGCTGTTGTGCTGATCGCTGAGGTTTGCCAGTTGCTCGGCAATGTGTTTCAATTTAGGCTTATCATTTTCTCTTTTAATGGCCTCTTTTTCAATCTCCAGTTGCCTGATTTTTCTTTCAACGGTCTCCAGTTCTTCGGGCAAAGAGTTTATTTCCAGCCTCAATTTTGAGGCAGCTTCATCGATCAGGTCAATGGCTTTATCCGGCAAAAACCGATCGGTGATGTAGCGTTGAGATAACTCAACCGCCGAAATAATGGCTTCATCCTTTATCCTTACTTTATGATGGGTTTCGTAGCGTTCCTTCAAACCCCTTAAGATGGAGATGGCAGACAATGTATCCGGTTCATCAACCACAACGGTTTGAAAACGACGCTCCAGCGCCTTGTCTTTTTCAAAGTATTTCTGGTACTCGTTCAAGGTGGTTGCACCAACAGCCCTCAATTCGCCACGGGCAAGTGCAGGTTTCAAAATATTGGCAGCATCCATGGCACCCTCCGAAGCACCGGCTCCGACAATTGTGTGGATTTCATCAATAAAGAGAACGATTTCGCCATCCGACTCCACCACTTCTTTTACTACACTTTTCAACCTTTCTTCAAATTCGCCTTTGTATTTGGCACCGGCAATCAATGAGCCCATATCCAACGAAAAGATAAGTTTCGATTTCAGGTTATCGGGTACGTCACCATTAACAATCCGGTGTGCGATTCCTTCGGCAATAGCCGTTTTACCCACCCCGGGCTCGCCAATAAGGATTGGATTATTTTTTGTCCGTCGTGTTAAAATCTGGAGTACACGCCTGATTTCAACATCCCTTCCGATAACGGGATCAAGTTTTCCATTGGCTGCTAAGTCGTTCAGGTTGCGTGCATACCTGCTTAAAGCGTTGTACCGATCCTCGGCACTTTGGCTATTTACGGTTGTCCCTTTTCTCAATTGTTTAATGGCATCAATTAGTTCATTTTTCTTAACACCATTTTCTTTTAACATGGTGGATGCAGTACTCTTTACCTCAAGAATAGCAATTAACAAAAGCTCTATAGAAACAAACTCATCGTTGAAGTCTTTCAAGTGGGATTTTGCCTTTTGAAGCACTTCGTTGGCTTCGTTTGACAGGTATTGATCGCCGCCACTTACTTTGGGGAGTGATTCAATAATCTTATCAACAGCCTGTAAAAAAACCGGGAAATTAACATCCAGTTTTTTAAGAATGAAAGGGATTACGTTTTCGTCAACCGAAAGAATACCTTTTAAAATATGTATTGATTCAATTGCCTGGCTATTGTTTGAGCCTGCAATTTTCTGGGCCTTTTGAATGGCCTCCTGCGATTTAATTGTGAATTTATTTAAGTTCATAGTTTATTCTCCTTTGCTCAACTCTACTCAAATAATCTACCAATAATAGGTTTAAAAGTAAAATCGGCTATTTTGTCATTTGATATTTAATCGTACTGCCATTCTGTCCTGATTATTAATCGTTTAGGTAAAATAATCGAAGAAATAGTGCGTTTAGGCAGGAAGTATTATTTTCGAAAATTGAAATGCATCATCATTCAATGAATCAAAACAATAAGAAGACACTGGTAATAGGCGGGAGCATTAAACCGGAACGCTATTCCAATAAAGCCATCCGGCAACTTTTAAATTACGGCCATCCGGTGGTCTCTGTCGGAATGCGGGAGGCCGAAGTTGAAGGTGTAAAAATACAGACCGGTTTTCCCGAATTTGAAGATATTCATACGGTTACTCTTTATGTCGGCCCAAAAAACCAGCCTCATTTTTACGACTACCTTCTGGGGTTAAATCCTGACAGGATCATATTTAATCCCGGTGCGGAAAATGATGAATTCGTGAAAATGGCGGAGGATAATCATATTGAAGCTGTTCAGCATTGCACACTGATCATGCTTGCTGAAGGTTCATTCTGAAAGTCAACTTTTTTTTGAATTGTACAATTACAAATATTCTTACTTTTGCACCGCCTTTTTAAGGCATACCCATTTGGTAAATTCTTCAATGAAAGGAAACTTCGTTTATACATTTTATTTCAGCCTTGTTCTAGTCCTGATGATGACCGGCATTAAG
This sequence comes from Chlorobiota bacterium, assembly GCA_030619415.1. Taxonomy (GTDB): domain Bacteria; phylum Bacteroidota; class Bacteroidia; order Bacteroidales; family F082; genus JAADID01. Next base: position 4,260 of record JAUXBM010000083.1, on the reverse strand, counting down.
CAGACGAATGCGCAGATAAACTGCGACATTTCAATTAATTCTGACATCCCGGTTTGTCCTGGAGGAAAATATGAGTTAAGTGTACCCTTCTATGTCAATACTGTTTACCAATGGAAGGAGAACGGAATTATCATCCAGAAGGGCCCTGAAAATTCAGTTGATGTTGTTATTACAGAGGAAACAGATTTTTCATTAACTGTTAGAGATACGATTACACAAGAAGATTGCATGAGCGATCTTGTTGTTACCGTTCATCCCGCTTTTACCATCGAATTTGACCAATTGCAGTTAACCTGTACCGCATCTTTTACTGATGATAACCCGAACAAATCCAAAACTGCGCGGATGCAAGCCAAGGCCGACGGGCAATTCCCATCACAAGACTACACTTATTTATGGGATACGAAATTTGTAAATCCGAAACAAATTGTCGGCGATTCTACACAAATAATTGGGCTGGGCGCATTCCAGATTTATCCGATTAGTGTGGTCAACAGGTTTGGATGCAGCGTAAAAGATACAGCCCGCACCGATGCATATCCCAATCCTGAAGTTGAATTATTCGCGGAACCTGACACGGCATATATTCAAAACCCGTATGTCACTTTTTCATTTATGAATTTAGATGAAGATGTGGCTGTTACAAATCATTATTGGGATTTTGGCGATGATAGCGAAACCAACAGCCAGATGATGCCAACACATACTTATGATTCAATTGGCACTTATAAGGTCGTATTCTATGCTTTTAATAGGGAAGGCTGTGACACAATATACAATACTGATGTGCTGGTTAAGCTGGTGAATTTACTGATCCCGAATGTTTTTACACCAAATGGTGATGGCACCAACGACACTTTTATTATTGCTGAGGATGAGGCCAAAGAAGAAAGCGACAATTTAAAATCGATTCGTGCGGAATACGATAGTTATAATCCGCTTAATATTTATTATGAGCGGTCAGAGTTGGTGATTTTTAATCGATTCGGAAGGACTGTTTACACATCAGACAATTACCAGAATGATTGGGATGGTGGGAATCTACCTGATGCCGTTTATTTTTATGTACTTAAATGTTCCGGTCCGCAAGGTGATGATGTTTACAAAGGTTCTGTTACCATCTTTGGAAGCGGAAGATAAAATAAATTGATTATGAGAAAAATTCAAATCGTATTGATGCTATTTATCGCAGTTGCGGTGATGGCCTGTAGTGCTGATGGCGAAAAGAAAAACATCTCCACAGAAGTGGTAACAAATACTAAAACTGCCGGTAACGACAAGGGTAAAGTAAGAGCCCCTCACATAAAATTTAAGGAGAAGACATACGATTTTGGCAAGGTACTTCAAGGGGAGGTAGTAAAACACAGCTTTTCTTTTACAAACACCGGCGAAATGACTTTGCTTGTTAACAATGTACGTTCAAGTTGCGGATGTACGGTTAGTGATTATTCTAAAAAACCCATTTCACCAGGAGGATCCGGAAAAATTGAAGTTTCGTTTAACAGCCACAGAAGAAAAGGGATGCAGAACAAAACCATAACCGTAACTTCCAATAGCATACCGAATACCACAACTTTGCACATTAAGGCAAACGTTGTATTACCCGAAGAAAATTAGTATAAATCAAAATAATAAATGAAAATGGATAATTTATTTATCATATTGCAGGCAGAAGCCGAAGGTGGCGATACATGGATGTCGTTGTTACCATTGTTCCTTATATTGGTTGTTTTTTATTTCTTCTTTATCAGACCTCAAACGAAGAAGAACAAGGATCAAAAAAAATTCAGGGAAGCACTTAAAAAAGGCGATAAGGTCGTCACGCTTGGTGGTATTCACGGTAGAGTAGCCGAAGTAAAGGAGACGACTGTGATCCTCGAGGTTGGAAGCCAGATTAAAATGATGGTTGAAAAAAGTGCAATCGCCATGAATACAGAGCAAGTTGGTCAGACAAAGTAGTTCGGAGTTTGGAGTTTGGGGTTTGGAGTGCTTCCCTAAATAAGGTTGACCGCGGTCATTTAATGTAAGTGATAAGCAACAATAGTTGACTTAAAAATTAATTCCGGAGTATTAGTAATTTTATGCTCCGGTTTTTTTATGGCCAAAAAACAAAAATATCGTAACAGTATTGCCCCCCACAAAGGGAAAGTAAAATCAAATTTAAGCAGAAGCGATAACCTGATCTTTGTCGTTTGTATCATTATTGCGCTTCTTTTCTGGGCATTGATCAAACTTTCGCACGATTACCCGGCATCTTATACTTTTAAACTCAAGTACAAAAATGCACCGGTTGAAAAAAGGCTCACCGGTTTGGTGGACACTACGGTGAACATTAAGTTTAGCGCGGTTGGATATTCTATAATTAAACTTGCACTTTTTGAGGACATGACTGAGTTGACTATCGATCTGGAGAATTTTAATTTGATGAAGAAAGAAAGCAATGAATACTTCATTTATACAGATGAATTAAAAGAAGAGATGGCATCCAGGGTTAATTTACCCGCGACCGAAATTGATTTTTCCAGAACAACCATTGGCTTTATTCTGGAAGATCTGCATGAAAAAGAAGTGGAGGTATTAAGCAATATCAAACTACAATTCAAGGAGCAATTCGATTTATACGAGAAAGAAATCATCACACCAACTAGCGTAAAAGTATTCGGCCCGAAAGGTGTGCTTGATACAATTGACCATGTTTATACGCAAAACATAACGCTCAGAGATGTTGATTCCGATAGAGACATCATGATTTACATCGAAAATCCTGACTCCGACCTGCTCCATTTTGACCCGGACTTTGTTTCACTAAAAATCAGGGTGGAAAAGTTTACAGAGAGCAGCATTGATACACCCATCGATTTTTCCGGGATTGATGAAAATATCAAGTCTTTTCCTGCTGTAGCCAAAGTATATTTTAAAGTGGCCCAGAAAGATTTTAATAATATCGAAAGTGGGCAGTTCCGGGTTGCCCCCGAAATAGGCGGTGTTAGCTTACACGATGTTGATAAATTACATCTGACAATTGAAGAGAAACCCGATTTTATCAGAAATGAATGGATAGTTCCGGCAGATGTTGAGTTCTTAATTATCAAATAATGTTGAAAGTAGCCATTACCGGAAATATTGGTAGCGGGAAAAGCACGGTTAGTAAAATATTCCGGGCACTCGGCATTCCTGTATTTATTGCTGATATTGAGGCCCGGCTTTTGTATTATGAGGATGATGTAAAAGAGGAAATCAGGCAAAACTTTGGCGAAAATGTTTTTAATATTGATGGGGGAATTGACTCAAAAGCCCTGGCAGGAGTGATTTTCAATGATCCGGCAGCTTTGAAGAAGATCAATGGCATCATTCATCCCCGGACATTGAAAAAATACAATGACTGGCTTGACCAGCATATCGACAAGGAATATACACTGCACGAATCGGCCATATTGTTCGAAAATAAATTGCAGCATCATTTTGATAAAACCATTAATGTTTCGGCTCCGCAGGATTTACGGGCCAAAAGGGTGATGGACCGGGATGGATTAACGCATAGTGAAGTGTTTGCCCGGATAAAAAACCAACTCCCGGATAAGGAGAAAAACAGCCTGGCAGATTTTATTATCAATAATGATGGGAAAGGTTTTTTAATACCTCAGGTGATTGAAATAGATAAAATCTTAAAATCGATAAAGTAATGGAAGAACTTGCATTGGGAATTGGCTCCCGTGTTGAACATCCCAAACTCGGAAAAGGCGTGGTAATACAGGTTTATAACGACTCGTACTAAATAACCTTTATGGATTATGGCAATACGTTCATACGATGGGCTTCAAGTTCTTCATTACAGCGGCACGGAAGAAGATTATTTTAAGGGAGAAGGTAGGTAAAAATAAGGCAGAGGCGAAGGCGAAGGCGGAGTAGAGGCTGCTAATTTTTTACAAACCGACCAATGTACTGCTCATTCTCGCTTACGACGCTGATGATATAAATGCCTGATGCAAATTCACTCACATCTATTTCCAATTCAACTGAATTACTTTTCTGTAAAAATACCTTCCCATTAATATCACAAATACGAATGGAAGTTAAAGTTTTTACTTCAGGGTTCCTGATCAATATCCTGGAATTCGCAGGGTTCGGACTAATTAAAAGAGGCCTAAAAATATGCTGGTCATTGATTGAATTGGCATAAGAAACAAACAAGTACAAATAAGCTGTCGCAAAATCTTCCCGCCAGGTTTGCTCATTGTGGTCGCCTCCGGTAATCACTTT
>JAUXBM010000088.1 GCA_030619415.1 Chlorobiota bacterium | reverse complement strand
GGAGATGACAAAGGAGGTGTTCGTCTCCTTGTTATCATAAAGTGCGATTGATTTATTTTCCTGCAACAACTCCCCTCCTTAATTTCAAGGAGGGGTGCCTGAAAGGCGGGGTGGTTTTGCCTGGTTTTCATAAAACCACCCCTGATCTTCGCTGCGCTTTGATCTTCCCCTCCTTGGAAAAGGAGGGGAGTTATGAAAATTCACTAATATTGCTCAAGCTAACGCGGTAGTAGCTCAGTTGGTAGAGCATCAGCTTCCCAAGCTGAGGGCCGTGGGTTCGAGCCCCATTTACCGCTCATAAAAAAACCTCCCATTTCTGAGCGGTTTTCTTTAATTTAACTTTGAGAAAACGCTTCCAGGTCGTGCCGACTCTGGAAGGTTTAGTGCCTGTTAAGCAAGTCCCTGTTCCTTTACAAAATCATTTAAAATGCCTTCGAGATTTGGGAAGCCAATTTCCTGCAAATCGTAGTAAACACGGGTATTTGGTTTGGTTATTGTAATAATCCTGTTCAAATCAATCGGTGTGCCAATAACAACTGAATCACATTCAGTGTTGTTGATTGAAGTTTCCAAATCCTTCAATTGTTGGTCACTGTATCCCATTGCGGGAAGCAAGGTGCCAATATTCGGATAAATTTCAAATGTTTCAGCAAGTTTACCAACAACAAATGGTCTTGGATCGACAAACTCGGCGGCACCAAATTTTTGTGCAGCAATAGTTCCTGCACCCAATTTCATTTCGCCGTGCGTAAGCGTTGGGCCGTCTTCAACAATAAGTACTTTTTTGCCTTTAATTACAGAAGGATCATCAACTTTAATTGGTGAAGCGCCATCAACCACGATTGCATTTGGCGCAACTTTGGCAATGTTCTCACGAACAGTCTGAATGTCTTCAGGTGCGGCGGTGTCCATTTTATTGATAATCACCACATCTGCCATACGAAGAGTAACTTCTCCGGGATAATAAGTTAACTCATGTCCCGGACGGTGTGGGTCAACAACAGTCATGTTGAGATCTGGCTTATAGAATGGGAAATCATTGTTTCCACCGTCCCATAAAATTACATCACAACCATCAGGATCATTCTCGGCAGCACGAAGAATAGCCTCGTAATCAACACCGGCATAAATTACGTTACCGCGAACAACATGTGGTTCATATTCTTCCATCTCTTCAACGGTACATTTGTGTTTGGTCAAATCTTCAACCGTCGCAAAACGCTGTACTTTCTGTGCCACTAAATCGCCGTAAGGCATCGGGTGACGAATGGCAACCACTTTCAAGCCTTTTTCCATCAGGTATTCAATCACCTTACGGGAAGTCTGGCTTTTGCCACAACCTGTTCTAACAGCGCCAACAGCAATAACCGGTTTTGTGCTGGTAACCATCGTGTCGCGCGGTCCTAATAAAACAAAATTCGCGCCGGCCGCATTTACAATAGCACTCTTGCCCATTACTTTCTCGTAAGGAATATCGCTGTATGAAAATATACAATCGTCAACTTTCAGGTCGTTGATAAGGTTTACCAACTCAGATTCATCGTAGATAGGAATTCCATCAGGATAAAGGTCACCGGCCAGAACGGCAGGATATTTACGTCCGTCAATATCTGGAATTTGTGCAGCAGTGAATGCCACTACGTTATAGTCTTCGTTTCCACGGAAATAGGTGTTAAAGTTGTGGAAATCCCTTCCGGCAGCGCCGATAATAATTACATTTTTTTTCATATTTATGACGATTGTTAAGTGATTTTTTTACTCGATTTATTAGCCGACAAAAGTAAGTTATTGGTTTGATTTATTGTGAAACAGTTCACAGATAATTGGTTCGAAATGCTTATTTAGAATCACTTTCGATCAAGATACTTGTCGTCAGTTTCTTAACAGATAGATAAGAACTTGCAACGCGGTTTTATTCCGTGTAATTCAGTACAACAATAGACTTGGCAATTTCAGTAACGTAAACGTTAATCTGTTTTAAATTATCCATTATTTCCATGTGTATCTCATGTGTGGCAATTGTTTCTTTTCGCTCAGATTTCAGCCTTTCCAAATGTTTTATCCTAAAACCGGCCTCAAGGTCGGTGTACTTGATTTGTTTACTGAGGATTTTTTTTGCCTTCTTAAATTTGTGTTCGGAGATTGTTGCCTCAAGCCGTTCTAACTGTTTATAAATTTTGTGATGGTAAACCTTTATTTCTTCTCTACCCTCTTCAGAAAAACTAATATTTAAAGCATGTTTTTTCGCAATTAGCGGGAACATATCCCGGTAAACAATATCACCTATCGCTTCCAAATCCCGCACAATTGAGATTAAATTAAATACTTCTGCAGATTGTTGTTCTGATAATTCTTCCCTCCCAATTTTGATGAGATAATCGGTTACCTTTTCATGCAGATAGTCGATTTTCTCCTCTCTCATCTCAATGCCTTCAATAATGGTAATGTGTTTGTGAATTTCGTCAATCCCTTCCTCCTTGGTAAATATTGGATGCATGATGGCATTTACCATTCTTCGCAATATTTTAACCATTCTTCCGACTTCGGCCTGGCTCAAATCAATGGCAATTGCAGGTGTTGACAAAGCCTTCTCATCCAGGTGCCAGGTAACTGCTTCAATCGCTTTTTCGGATTCTCTAACCGGTAATATTTTAATCACTATTTTGGAAAGTAGCATGGTAAATGGAAGAAAGATAAAAGCAACACTTACATTAAAAAAAGTATGTGCATTTGCTATTTGACGTGGGGTTTCAGCAGCAAGTTTTTGAACACCCACGGCATCAGAAATCGGTGATGCCCACCTCACAAAATCAGCAAAATAGGGTATCCAGAATAAGAACATTATTGCCCCCATGGTGTTAAAAATAATATGCGCCAAAGCAACACGTTTTGCGTCGCGCGATGTTCCAATACTTGCAATTCCTGCAGTTACACAAGTGCCAATATTTGCGCCAAGTAGCATTGGTATTCCTGCTTCGAGGCTTATTAACCCCTGTTGGGCTAATACGATAACAATACCGGTGAACGCGCTGCTGCTTTGAATAAGCGCTGTAAATATGGCGCCGATAAGAAGTCCAAAAAGCGGGTTTTCAAGATCTTTCATCAAGTCGATAAAAGGACCGTAATCACGCAAAGGCGTCATAGAATCCGACATCACTTTCATACCAAGAAACAAAATACCAAAACCCAGAAGCGACTCGCCTAAATACTTGTATGAATCTTTTTTCGAAAAAACGGTCAGCGAAAAGCCAACAATGATCATCAGAAAAGCATAGTCGGTCAGTTTAAATGCGATCAATTGTGCTGTTACTGTTGTTCCGATATTCGCACCTAAAATCACACTCAATGTTTGACTGAAGGTAAGCAGTTGCGCTTGTACAAAACTTACGAGCATAACAGTTGTTGCACTGCTGCTCTGGATTATCATCGTAACAAATGCGCCAACCATCAAGCCAATAACCCGGTTGTTGGTGAGCGCTGCCAGGATTCTTCGCATGCCACCACCGGCTGATTTCTTCAAACCTTCGCTCATTTTTTCCATCCCGTAGAGAAACAGAACGAGCCCGCCTAACAGTCCCATCATTAAAAAAAACCATGAGATAGAAGTTGTACCGCCTATTTGAGAAAGTAGCGTCATAAATGTTGAAGCGACCAGGTTAAATATTGAAACCTGCTAAAATAGTAAATTCAGTTTGTTTGACAATTTGTAGTTTTAAATGAATGTGGCGACTGATTTGACCAACTAAGTTCGCCATTCGCGAAACAAGATGTTAGTGAAGGACGGGTCATTTTTCTTACTTTTGACACCTTAATAATTTGAGATGATTGAGCATTTGATAGAAAGCGGAACAAGTAAAGCCATGCACGATTTGTATGGTGCTACGGTGGATGAAAGACTTATTCAAATTCAAAAAACCCGACAAGAATTTGAAGGTGATTATACCCTGGTGGTTTTTCCTTTGCTGAGAACTTCAAGGAAAGGACCTGAACAAACTGCTGATGAACTGGGAAAATACCTTGTTGATTTTTTGCCCGAAGTAGTAGATTTTAACGTGATAAAAGGCTTTCTGAATTTGACGGTTTCGGATGTTTACTTACATTCTTTTTTTGTGGAGAATAAAAATTCAGCATATTTTGGAAGAAAAAAGGCAGGAACAGATGAACCGGTTGTCGTGGAATATTCGGCTCCAAATACCAATAAACCGCTGCATCTCGGCCATGTGCGAAATAATCTGCTCGGTTGGTCGGTTTCGGAAATTTTGAAAGCGAGTGGAAGAAATGCGGTGAAAGTAAACCTGGTGAATGACCGTGGGATACACATTTGCAAGTCGATGCTGGCCTGGCAAAAATGGGGTCAGGGCAAAACGCCCGAAAGTGAGGCCATAAAAGGAGATAAACTGGTTGGAGATTATTATGTGAAGTTTGACAAGGCGTACAAAAAGGAAATTGCAAAGCTTGTTGAGTCGGGGATGGGTAAAGACGATGCCGCGCTACAAGCACCTCTAATCATTGAAGCCAAAGAGATGCTCAAAAAATGGGAACAGGGCGAAACCGAAACGCGTGATCTTTGGCAAAAGATGAATTCATGGGTTTACGATGGTTTTGACGTAACCTACAACCGCATGGGCATCGATTTTGAAAAGGTTTATTACGAATCTGAAACTTATCTTCTTGGAAAAAAATTAGTAAACGATGGATTAGAAAAAGGTGTTCTGTTCCAAAAGGAAGATGGCTCGGTTTGGTGCGATCTTTCTGATGAAGGTTTGGATGAAAAATTATTGCTCAGGCCCGACGGAACCTCAGTTTACATGACACAGGATATTGGAACAGCCCAACTCCGTTATGATGATTATCACCCGTCGGAAATGATCTATGTAGTTGGAAACGAACAGAATTACCATTTTGATGTGTTGAAGATCATCATGAAAAAGCTGGGCAAGGAATGGGCTGAAAACATTCATCACCTGAACTACGGGATGGTAGAACTGCCCGAAGGAAAAATGAAATCCCGGGAAGGAACTGTGGTGGATGCTGATGATTTGATGGATGAAATGGTTGAGACAGCCAGGAAAACTACTGAAGAACTTGGAAAATTCGGCGATTTCTCAGCCGAAGAATCGGGCTTGCTTTACGAAATGCTCGGACTGGGAGCCTTAAAATATTTTATTCTTAAAGTTGATCCTAAGCGGACTATGCTGTTTAATCCTAAAGAATCTTTAGATTTTAATGGAAACACAGGGCCTTTTATTCAATACACACATGCCAGGATCAAGTCGGTTTTGAGAAAAGCTGAGTCGCAGAAAATTGATTTCAGGAATGAATCGAAAAATCTAAATCCACTTCAATCCAAAGAAAAGAACCTGATTAAAATCCTTCACGATTTTCCGCAAACAATTCAGCAAGCAGCAGAAAACCTGAGTCCGGCCCTTGTTGCTAATTTTGCTTATGAACTGGCAAAGGAATACAATCAATTTTATCATGAGTTTCCCATGTTGAAAGAGACTGATGAAACGCTCAGGGCATCCCGGCTTGCACTTTCTGAATTCGTGGCAAATACGATTAAAACTGCGATGGGGCTGTTGGGGATCGCTGTTCCGGAAAGGATGTAAGGACTTAAACTGCAAGGTGGACGCTTGCAGCAGTATCGGTAGATTTTGCTAATTATTTCTTTTCGCCTTCTGCATCAACTTTTTCTTAATGTATGGCATGAAGAAAGAAACAACAGCCAGCACGATAATAATGAGGCTTCCCGGACGGGTGAAGAAATCAATCCATTCGCCTTTAATCAGGGATAAGCGTAAATTCTCTTCAATCATCTTCCCCAAAATTAGTCCCAGAACTACGGGTGCCGTAGGGAAATCTCCCCTCTTAAGTAACCAGCCTAAAATTCCAAATGCGATACAAATGCCAACATCAAATACAGAATTCTGTATAAAATAGCTGCCAATAAAAGACAAGGCAAGGATGACCGGATAGAGCAATGATTTTGGTGCGGCGATAATTTTAATCCACAACTTATTGCCCAACAGGCCAACAAAAAACATAAAAATATTGGCAAAAAACAGGCTGATAAAAATCCCATAAACCAGGCCCGCTTCTTTGTCGAAAAGCTCCGGGCCGGGATTTAATTTATGAATCATCAGCGCCCCGATTAATACTGCTGTTGATGCACTTCCGGGGATGCCAAGTGTGAGCAAGGGAACCAAAGCTCCACCCACCGACCCGTTATTTGCAGCCTCAGGAGCAGCAACACCTTCTAACGAACCTTTCCCAAAAAGTTCGGGGTGCTTACTGGTGTTTTTTGCATTATCGTAAGCGATAAAAGTAGCGATCGTTCCACCGGCACCGGGAATGCAGCCAACCAGCGTTCCGATGATTGCTGATTTTATCATCAGGGCTTTTAATTTAAAAAGCTCCCTAAAGGAAAGGGTTTGGGTTAGGTCAACATTTACTGCTTTCTTTGTATCAACATTTTCTCCCTTTTCGATGCTGTAAAAAATCTCACCCAGCGCAAACAACCCAATTAAAGCGGGGATGAATTCGATGCCGTCTGCCAGGTCGGGAATGCCCATATTAAAACGGGAAAAAGGCAATTGCGTATCGAATCCAATGGTGATTAGCAAAAGGCCGATTCCGGATGAAATAAACCCTTTCAAAGGGCTTTTCCCCGCAAGGGAAGAAATAATGGTAAGGCCAAAAACACCGAGCGCAAAATATTCGTACGATTCAAACGAAAGTGCAAGTCGGGCTAAAGGTACCGAGAACAAAATCAGAATGATTGTGCCAATAAGGCCGCCAACAGTTGATGCGGTAAGCGAGGTAAGTAAGGCATAAAGGGGTTTGCCTTGTTTTGTCAATTCGTAACCGTCGAAAGTTGTTGCAACGGCGCCGGGAGTTCCGGGCGTGTTTATCGCGATTGCCGTTATCGATCCACCATAGTTAGAAGATAAATAAACCGAAACCAATAAAACCAACGCGCTGATAGGATCCAATCCGAAGGTAACGGGCAACATAAGTGCCACACCAATGGAAGGCGATAAACCGGGAAGTACGCCAACGATGATTCCAATAATAACGCCCACAAGCATCATCAGGATGGGCAGGAATTGGCCGAATTCCTGTAAGCCTAACCAAAGATCATTTAAGATTCCCATAATCCATCCTTATGTAAACAGCCAGCCCAATGGCAGGTCGATGTGCAGTAGTTTCTGAAATATAAAATAGCTGAACAATACAAACCCAAATGCGTTGATCAGCATGAAAGCCGTTTTGCGGTATTTTAATAAATACAT
>JAUXBM010000115.1 GCA_030619415.1 Chlorobiota bacterium | reverse complement strand
CGAACGGGCATTTCAGGAAAACCCAATTCATTGCTTTTGGTGTATTTTGCAATTTGTAAACGGGCAAAATCACCCATTTCGGTACCAATTACGGTCGCGTTAATCAGACCAACCCTGTTTGTAAACAGCAACTGATCATTAGCCACTGAAACCAATTTTAACTCAGATTTACCATCCTGGGTTTGATGGATGTTTTTGGCTTCTGATGAAAAGCCAAGAATGGAAACAATAAATACCACGGCAACTAACCGTCCTATAATTGTAGACAATCTCATATTCAGTGTTTTTAAAGAACCGCAAAGATAGAGATTAATAAAACTTCCATCTGTTAGAATCATACTAAATAAGGCAATGGAAAATAGTATTTGGAGTCAAATTGGCATGGGGTATTACCCAGGCGTTATTTCAGTGAAATATCAGCATACTTCGCTGTCAAGAAGCGGACCGGATACCAGGTAGCAATATACCCAATAATTATTACGGTGATAAACACATACATAAAATCAAGCGGTAAAATTTTAACGGGATAGGCATCAATAATAAATGAACCTTCCCCGGCCCCTAATTTTATCAGGCCAAATTGAAGTTGAAGTTGCAGAAGGACAAATCCGACAATCAGCCCGAGCAAACTACCTGTTAAGCTGATCAATATTCCTTCGGTGGTAAATATTTTTTTAATGAGGCTTTTCCCTGCACCCATACTTTTTAAAATAGCAATGTCTTTTAGTTTCTCAACGATTAAAATCGACAATGATCCTACAATGTTAAAGGAGGCAAGTATGAGAATAAACACAAGAATCAGAAAAATGGCCAGTTTTTCAGAACGTAAAAGTTTATAAAGGGTTTTATTTTGCTGATACCGGTTTTTTATTTGAAAAGTATCCCCAAGTATCGTTTGCATCTTTGACTGAACCCGGTCAGCATTTGTGCCTTCTTCAAGAAAAACCTCAACAGATGTAACCTCATCTTCGTATTCAAGCAGTTGGCGCGCAAACCGAAGTGGCACAAAAACATATTTCTCATCAAACTCCTGTTGCACAGAAAAAGTGCCTGTGGGGTGGATGACTTTGTTATTGAAAGCACTGTTAAAACTAAACGAAGATGCATTGCCACGCTTCGGGAGATAGACCGATAATAATCTCCTGACATCACGGATATTTATATCCAGATACCAGGCTACCCCGGCACCGATAACTGCAAAATCTGAAACACCTTCCTGCAGGGAAAAAGAGCCTTCCTGTATTGTTAAATCAATTTGCGACAGATCCTGATAATTGTCTGATACTCCTTTAATTTTTCCGATGTACTGGTTATCACGATACTTGAAAAGGGCATCTTCTTCAACGATCCGGGCAATTCCCGATACACCTTCAATGGACGTCATTTCTCCGGTTGGGAAGTTGGAATAATGGAAACTTTTCCCTTTTTCGGCAGTGATGACAAAATCAGGATTAAAGGTATTGTAAAGATTTTTGATCACATCTTCAAAGCCATTGAAAACCGACAAAACGATAATCAATGCGGCAGTACCAACCACCTGTCCGATCACCGAAATAAGTGAAATGACATTGATGAGGTTGTTGGATTTTTTAGATACCAGGTACCGTTTGGCGATATATAAGCTAAAATTCAAAGTGCTTGCTAAAGTATCACAATTTCAAACGGCAAATTTCATATAAATCTCCACATGCTGATTTTCAATCGGAGATGGTTTTTCTGCAAACAAAATTGTAGTGAACGGTCTGGTTTATTTCCAGGCTTTGGCGATAATTCCTGTGCCTGTTTTATTTTTCACTTTTACATCGAGACAATTCAAAACCAATGCGACCGGAAACGTCAATAAATAGTAAAAAGGAAGTACGATGAAAAACAAATAAGAAGCATTGAGCATCAGGATCGGGTATTTCATACTGAGTTTCCAGGCTAACTTTCCATATTTTCCGTACTGATAATGGACTTCTGATTTTGTGAACCCGGCATTCTTCATTTTTTCTTTTATCTCATCAACGCCGTAGCCATCGCGAACGTGTTCATCAACAAAAGAGTGGGTACCATCGTTTATATAATCGTCATGGTCGTGGTGGTGAACATCTGAGCCACCCTGATCGGAAGGCGTTGAAATTAAAAGCATACCACCCTTTTTCAACGATTTACAATAGTTATTCAATACCAGTTCATCTTCTTTAATGTGTTCCATCACATCCACACAAAGAATAAAATCGTACGATTCTTTTTCGACATATTTGGTGAGATCAGCAATTTCAAACTGGGCATTGCTAAACCCGATTCTTTTAAAAAACCGGTTACAATCGTCTATCTGTTCCTGCTTCACATCCACACCTTTAATCTGCCAGTCTTTATGTCGCCTGGCCAAATAATAAACGTACTGGCCAAACCCTGAGCCGGCATCCAATACATTCATCGGGCCATCCACATTTTTCTCCCACAATTTTATGGCCTTTCTAATGTGCCATGCACGCAGTAAAAGCAAATCAAGCAAACTATAAAATAGCTTACGAAGCGCAGGTGATGCGTTAAAAATCACACCAAGTTTTCGTTTTATTGGGTCGTATTTCATACTTTAATTACTCTAATTGACCTAATTGCTCTAATTTCTAAATTGAAAAAAATGGAGCGAAGAATTTGGGTTTGGGATTTAATCATTGTTCAGGTCAATTTAAAGTTTAATCATCAAGCAGATGCTCGATGTTATCGATATAGTCCAGTGAATCGTCCTGGTAAAACTGGAGTTTTGGGACTGCCCTCAGTTGATGCCTGATCCGGTTGCCCAATTTGCCCCTGATCTCGCTTGTGTGCTTCCTGATTTTATCCATTAATTCCCGTTTATCAGGAGTGGCAAAAAGGCTCAAATAGGCTTTTGCTGTCTTCAGGTCAGGCGTGACAATAACTTTGGTAACCGTTACCATTGCACCACGCGTAACATGAGTCAATTCGATCTGAATAATTTCTCCAAGGTCTTTTTGAAGTAACTTACCAATGCGTTGTTGACGTTTCGATTCCATGGCGCAAAAATATTGTTTTTTAGGTAGCGTCATCAATCAATGGCAATGAAAGATAACAAACTGAAAATAGGTACTTGGTGATTATTATTGCGCTATTTATTATCGGGAACGCCCAATTCCTCATCAACCATGCGAATAAAATCTTCGGGAAACTGATAATCGGCCCGCTGGTAATCACCAATTTCTTCTAAATATTTTTCCATCAACGGAAGGGCTTTATCAAAATCTGAAAGATTAAGTTTCTTAAATATCCTTTCAATTTCCCCGAGTTTGTGATTCTCAAAATGCTCAAATTCAATTTCAACAAGCTGGCCTTCAGGTATTCTCTTTTTATCAGCCTCGTACTGGTCACGCATTTGCCTGAACAACTTAACCAGAACAACATCCTGCTTTTCTTTATTGTAAGCCTGGTGTTTTATTCCTTCGCGCACAGCCTCAGTAAACCGAAGGAATGAAGAGATCGTTTCGTAAGGATCACGCTGAATATGAATAAATTTAGCTTCGGGAAACATTTCTAATATTTGCTTGATCCTAAAAGTATTCGGCGGATTCTTCGAAATAAATTGTTTCCCTTTGGTATTAATAAGCGCCGTTTTAATGAGTGTTAAATAGGACTGTTTCCATGTTTTCATCTCTTCCTCAGAAACAGCTTCAAACAACAAACTCTTTTTTATAAACTCTTCAGTATCCTGCGGGAAATAATAGAAATTGTAAAAACTGATCGGCTGAATATTACCAAGGGCAATTTCCTCTTCCTGGGGGAATTTGAAATCGAACTTTACATCATCGCCAGGTCTTTTTTCGGGCAGCAATAGTTGGGCAATGCTACTCAGCCACATCTGATTTAACAGGCAGTGGTTTGGGAACACAGCATGGAAAGTATTTACAAATCCAAAATCAGGGTTTTGGCACATCAGGTTATGCAAAATAGTTGTACCCGATCGCCAGAAACCAATTATAAAAATGGGCGGTTTTTCTATTTTATGATCCTCGATAACTTTGCCATACTTCCGCTCCTCTATCAGCCTGAACCAATCCAGGATCCAGGCAAACCATTTGGTCAGGTACTTTTTCTTTTTATATCCTTTGGAGATCGTCCGCCCTTTCAAGGTCTCTTTGAGATTGCCATAGGTACTGCCAACAAGTGTGCTGACAGGAAAGGCGAAAGATTTATTTCTGTAGAGTGATCGCATAGACTGCAAAAATACAAAGCTGATAATCGTATTCAAATATTGACAAGATTATTATTAAAAAAGTTGTCCATGATACGCCTACTTACTTCGATGCGTTATTATTGTAGATTTGTTAAATAATAGTTTTTAGAATGGTTTCTCTTGAAAAGGTAAAAAGTACAGTAGCAAAAGAAATTGATGGATTGATTAAGATCAGGCGTCATTTGCATGCCCATCCCGAACTGAGCTACCAGGAAAAAAATACGGCCGGCTATATTTCAGATTTATTAACCAAATGGGAAATTAGTCACCAAACTGAAATAGGTGGGCATGGCATTGTTGGTTTAATAAAAGGCAAAAATCCTGATAAAAAAGTGATCGCCTTGCGGGCAGATATGGATGCATTGCCTATCGTTGAGAAAAATCAGGTTGCGTATAAATCCATGGAAGATGGCGTGATGCATGCCTGTGGCCATGACGTGCATATGACTTGCCTTTTAGGATCATCAAAAGTATTGTCAGGTTTTAAAAACGAATTCGAAGGAACCATCAAACTCATTTTTCAGCATGCTGAGGAAACCATCCCCGGAGGTGCTATTCAAATGATCGAAGCAGGGGCACTCCAAAACCCGGAACCAACCGAAATATTTGGCCAACATGTTTTTCCTGATTTAGAGGTAGGAAAAGTTGGTTTCAGAAGTGGCAAATACATGGCTTCCAACGATGAAATCAATTTATATGTAAAAGGAAGAGGTGGTCATGCTGCCATGCCCGACCGTGTTGATGATACGGTTCTGGCGACTGCACATATCCTGGTTGCTCTGCAACGAATCGTCAGCCGGACATCCAGCCCACTTATTCCCACCGTGCTTTCTTTCGGAAAAATAGTCACCAATGGTGCAATGAATGTACTTCCCGAAAAAGTGAGTGTTCATGGCACTTTCAGGACTTTTAATGAAGCATGGCGACAAAAAGCACATCAATTAATCGTTGAAACAGCCCAGCACACGGCAAAAGCTTTCGGATGCGAATGTGATGTGGAGATTGCAAAAGGTTATCCTTTTTTAACCAATGATGAATTACTTACTTCGCAGGCACATAAAGCCGCCGTCGAATACCTGGGAGAAAAAAATGTTGTTGAACTGGAACCCAGGATGACTGCTGAAGATTTTGCGAGATATTCGCAATTGATGCCTGCCTGTTTCTATCGGCTTGGAACAGCCAACAAGGAAAAAGGAATTATTTCTAATTTACACACATCTACATTTAGCGTGGATGAAAAAAGTATTGAAATCGGTGCCGGTTTGATGACATGGATTGCGTTGAGACAATTGAAAACGAATTTGTAAATATGAATAGTCGGAAGCCAGAAGCCGGGAGTCGGAAGCCGGAAGTCAACAGTCGGCAGACTGCCCGGATTCCAGAGGAGACGGGTTGGCAGTCACCATGACAAATGACCAGTCACCAATGACAATCAATGACGGCCACAGGCCAAATGACGCAAAGCAAATGACCAATCACCAATGACTAATGACTAGAAAAGATGCGCGTAGGAGATAAATCGTATCAAACAGTATGGATTGAAGGCACAACAGTTTGCATGATCGAGCAAAATTTGCTTCCGTTCGAATTTAAAATTCACGAATGCAAAACATACTGGGACACCTGCATGGCTATCACCGATATGGTTGTTCGCGGAGCTGGAGCAATTGGTGCCGCGGCAGGATACGCAATGGCGCAAGCCTTCCTGATGTCAAAAACCAAAACAAAGGCCATTTCAATTCGTGAGGCAAGGGCTGACATCGAACATACCCGCCCGACTGCAGAAAACTTATTTTATGCAGTAGACCGTGTTTACAAGGCAGGACTAATTTCGCCCGAAAATGCCTTGATAGAAGCGCAGAGCGTTGCCGCAAAAGATGCCGAGGATTCAAAAGCCATTGGTATTTTTGGAGCTGCGCTGATCGATAAAAAAGCAAATATTT
>JAUXBM010000183.1 GCA_030619415.1 Chlorobiota bacterium | reverse complement strand
TCTTTTCTTTGCGAATTTAGCAATGCGAAGATTAAAGCCCGGATAATCAACAAGTATGATGGCATCAGGTTGAAAATTGATGATGTCATTTTTGCAGAATGAGAGATTCTTTAAAATTGCAGATAAGTTTTTTAAAACTTCGACAAAGCCCATGAAGGCAAGATCCCTGTAATGCCTCACCAAGTCACCGCCGGCTGCCTCCATCAAATCGCCGCCCCACACCCTGAAATTGGCTTCTGAGTCGTTTGCTTTTATCGCTTTCATGAGATTAGCCCCATGAAGATCGCCTGAAGCTTCGCCAGCAATAATATAGTATTTCATCGTTGGAGTAAATTCTAATACAAAACGAAATAGATCAATGCAAAAGCAAAAGTTACGATTAAAACGCCACGTCCTGTTTTATCGTATTTGAGATTGACGAAATAATACTTGATGGCAAACAGATTAATGGCCAGGCTGAGGATGTACAAATATTCCGGTAGGGCAAGCATATTCGTTTGGAATATTGCATAAACACCCATGTCTAACAGGCGAAGCGCCAAATAGAATACGACCGGCAACAAAACACCAAAAAGTATTCCGGCTAGAAACTGATCTCTATTGAAAATCTTATCCCACATGGTCATGGTTTATTCATAATTCAATTTTCCAACGTATTCGTGCGCGGTGAAATCGTGTTGAAGCGGAACTACCGAAACGTAATTGTCAGCGAGGGCTTTTTCATCAGTTTCATTACGAGTATCGCCGTTTACAAATCGTCCGCCAAGCCAGTAGTATGTACGTCCGTAAGGATCTTTCCGTTCTTCAAATTCTTCAACCCAGCGCGCTTTAGCCTGCTTACAGACTTTAATTCCTTTGACGGGGTTTTCGGAGATGCGTGGTATGTTCACATTCAAACATACTCCCTCAGGCAAACCCTCATTGAGCACCTGCTTTGTGATCTTTACAACCCAATCATCAACATGGCTAAAATCAGCATCAGGCATATAATCGAGCAGTGAGAAGCCAATGGATGGGATGCCATCTATTGATGCCTCAAGCACAGCGGCCATGGTACCCGAATAAATCACATTGATGGAAGCATTCGATCCATGATTGATCCCTGACACGACCAGGTCGGGCGTGCGATTTAATAATCGGTGTTTGCCAAGTTTGATATTATCAGTTGGTGTGCCATTTGTGATGTACTCTTTATAACCGGCCTCTTCTTTTATCAATCGTGGCATCAATGGTGTTTGGATGGTAACAGCATGTGCCATCCCCGACATAACAAGTTCAGAAGCAATAACAGCAACTTCGCCCAATGGGCGCATCAGGTCAATCAGTTTACGCAGGCCCGGTGCTTTTATTCCATCGTCGTTCGTAATTAATATTAATGGTTTCTTTTTCATTTATTCAGCAAATATCTATAGTAAAAAAACAGATGATAAAATTCTTTCAATCAGCCGATTAATCGTTATTGATTTTCAAGAGATCAATTCTTCAATTGGCGACCGCAAATATACTTTTACTTTTTCACAATCATTAAACCAAAAGAGGAGGATTAGGAAACAAAGGATAAAAGTTCTTCGTAAAGTCTGTGTGTAGGCAATCCCATCACATTGTAATACGAACCTTCAATTTTTTCGATTGCCACATGGCCGATCCACTCCTGAATTCCATATGCACCCGCCTTGTCGAAAGGTTTGTATGTATCAATGTAATGGTTGATTTCGCTTAATGACAATTTTTTAAACCAAACTTCTGTGCATACTGAGAAAGTACGCTGTTTTGAAAGTGTAAGTAATGTAACCCCGGATAGTACCTGATGTGGTTTACCTGACAATTTTTGAAGGATTTCGATTGCTTCGTCTTTATCAGCAGGCTTACCCAGAATTTCATTGTTGATGGTGACCAGGGTATCCGCACCAATGATTAAGGTTTTTTTGTTTTGACCAGGCGAAAGTGCCTCAGCCTTAATGCGGCTTAAATGCTCAACGATTTTTACGGGCGTTAATTCTGAAGGATAGGTTTCTTCAATATCACTAGAAATGGCTTTGAACTGTATCCCCATTTCTTCCAGTAACTGAATGCGCCGCGGAGAACCGGAGGCAAGGATTACATCGTATTTTTTGAGTTTTTCTTTTAGCATTTTTATTAAACCTCAAAATAAACCAACACCATCGAAAGTATCCCCAAAAGCATCAACACTTTAATAAAAGTCGATAACCTTTTAAAATGTAATTTGTTCTCGGCCTTAAGCAGCCAAAAAATTGACCATCCAAAAAGCAAATCAATCAGGACAAAAAAACCGAATAACGCAAAAAATTCAGCCCGATAAGCAAAAATCTGGAACCAAATTGAACCTACTAATCCAACTAAAGCAACGAAAACTCCTAATATTTTCGATTTTTTCAACCCAAATGCAACGGCAAATGTCCGGCATCCAAATCGTTCATCGCCCGCAGCATCTTCCATGTCTTTGGTCACTTCCCGAAACAAGCTGGTGATGAATGCGAATCCCATATACATCAGCACCATTTTATTGACCAGCGGAAATGAGGCTTGCACAGTTGTGAAAGCAACGGCATCGTTGCTTAGGGCAAAAAAGCCGAACAACCAAACCAAACCGAAAGAGAGTGCGCTCAGAAAGGCGACTACCAAATTACCAATGAGGGGAATACATTGGTAGCGCTCAGAATAAAACCAGAGAAGACCGGCAGAAAAAACAAAAATCAGACTATAATTAATCTGGTTAAGCATCCACGAAAGTATGATTCCAAGGAGGACTCCGGAAACAGTAAAGAGCCAATATAATATTTGTACAGTAGCAACCGGGAACTTCATTCCGACCTGGTTTTTTCCGGGTTTGTTCAACCGATCTACATCGATGTCGAAATAGTCGTTAATCAGGTAGCCTCCGATTGTAATAAAGATTGTTGCCAAAATAAGCAATGTAAATTCCAGTGACGTCATCCCGGCATAAAACGCCTCTACACCCAATAGCGGGTTGATCACACAAAACTGAATAAGCATCATGCTGATGATGATGATTACCAGGTTTGGCCAACGCAATAATTTAAGTATTTGTAACATGAATGAGTTAATAAGTCAGCATAAAACTACCATTGAAATGAGGCATCAGTCATCCACTTACCCTGCACTTTCAGCACTTGTTCGATAATATCGCGGACACAACCTTCCCCGCCTTTCTTATCGGAAATATAAATGGAAATATTTTTGATCTCTTCGGCGGCATCGGCCGGGCAAACGGGGAGCCCCACCATTTTCATGACTTTGTAATCGGGCAGGTCGTCACCCATATAAACAACATGTATCGGATCTATCTGATGTTCTTTCAGAAAGTTCGTTAATACCGCCAATTTATCTTTTGTTCCAAGAAACACATCCGTTATTCCCAGTGTCTCGAAACGATTTTCCATCGATAAGGAAATCCCCCCCGAAATAATAACGACCTTAAAACCAAGCTTCACGACCAATTGTAAAACATACCCATCTTTCACATTTGCTGTGCGCTGCGGATGACCAACATCTTTTAGTATTACTTTTCCGTCAGTCATCACCCCGTCGTAATCAAAAATAAAGGTGTCCACTTCTTTAAGCAGGGATTTGTAATTACTCATAATATTTCTTCGTTATTTGATCCGAGATCAGTTGATATAATTTTTGATATTCAGGATAATCATTTAAAAGCCGGACATTTTCCTGAATTGTTTTCACATCATTTCTTTTGGCGGGCCCGGTTTGTGCATCAGCCGGCGATAAGGCTCGTATCTTAGATGCTGTTTCAAGTATTAATGGCTTCAACAATTGAAAATCGATTTTTTGTTTGTAGAGTATTTCGTCTGCGATTTGATATAGGTGGTTGGTGAAATTATTGACCATTACCGCCGCCAGGTGGAGGTATTTTCTTTGTTCTGAATCAATCTCAACAACAGTATTGCTTATTTTATCGGCCAGGTTTTTAAGCACCGTAACAAGCTCATTATCTTCACCCTCAACACAAATAGGGACATCACGCATGTCGTGTTCCATCCTCCCCGAAAATGATTGAAGCGGATAAAAAACCCCTCTCCTGTTTTTACCGGAAAGTGTTTGCAATGTGCAGTTGCCTGAAGTATGCGCAACAATCCCTTCAACAACAGGCATCTG
>JAUXBM010000235.1 GCA_030619415.1 Chlorobiota bacterium | reverse complement strand
TTCATTTGTGGGATTGATGCACTGATGTTTGGCAGCTTGATGATATTTGCTTCCGGTTTTTTTACCAGTTTGCCAAGAAATGCCAGTTCGTCATCAATTTGCTGTTCATCAGTAAGACGTTCAGGAAAAGTTGAAATGATTCTTGCTGCCAGTGAAATATCCCTTGTTTCAACGGTAACTCCTGCAGCATTGGTAAAAGCATTAACAATGGGAAGCAATGAGTAAGTGGCCAATGCCGGCGCTTCGTCAATTTTTGTCCAGGTTATTTTTGCACTATCCATAATGGTATTATACTAGCTAATTGATTCGAAAAATAGAAAAATCCCCCTCGGATGAGAGAGGGGCAAAAGTAAACATTTTGGGGTATCGAAAAAAGACAGATGATTTTACTTATTTCTTAATTATCTTTTTTACAGCTGAAAATGATCCGCTTTCAACCTGCATTAAATAAACGCCTGAAGGTAAATGACTCATGTCGATGATTTTTTCGTAATTTGATTCATTGACCATTTCTACCGTCTCAAATACAGTTGTCATGATGATATTCGATAAGCGGATTGTTACCCGGCCTTTCTCAAGCCCGTTCATTTGAATTTTCAATTGATCTTCAACAGGGTTAGGGTAGGCGATGAGCGAGATCGAACCTTCGTGCTCATTTATATTTGTAATTTCTCCAATTCCAAATTCATAAATGGCAAAGCTTCCGAACTCAGGTTCAAAAGTGTATAATACGTCACCCTCGTAAGTTTTCACTTTCAGTGATCCGGTACCCTGTGAGGAACCATGCCACCAATATAAACCGTCATCAGCTTTATCGTTGATTCGTAATTTGTAACAACCTGGATCAAGCATCAATGGCGCTGAATAAAGGGTATTGTCATCCAGGTTATCCCACTTCAGGAAAACATTTCCGTCGCCATCATACAACGCGTAATTGGTTTGCCATCCGTAATTGTTTGTTTTGCACTCAATAACAATAAGCTCAGATTCAGGAAAAACATCAACGCCTTCAAATTGGGTTTTGAAAGTGTTGTTGTAAGAATATTCATCCGTTTCTCCATTCGCCCCAAGGATGTTTACAACAAATTCGTTGGACGTTGGTAACCAAAAAGAAACATCGTTTATGGGTAGTACGACGCGTGCAGTATCCAGAAATTCAAGGGCCCCGGTCCATTTGTATGTTTGTGGCTCTCCGCCTGTTTCGTAATATTCAAGATCGAGTGTGTAAAGGGTTGTCGATCCGGTATTTTGAATCACGATTTCAGGATAACTACAGGCAGGGTTAAACCTGTCATTCCTGGCATCGAGATTGTTCGGTTGTAAGACCTCGACTATCGCAGCATCCAGGACGAAATTAGCTCCACCATAAGTAACCAGCTGGTTGTTTACAATATAATTTGATGTGCCTGATGCTGATTGTAATCCATAATCGATGGTAGATACTTCACCGGGAGTGACAAGATGCGTAATGTCATTTACTGCCATATCGGAAGCTTGTCCCGGGCACCAGCCTGCACGGTCATAGATCCATGTGCCACCCTGGGGATAAACAGCATTTCCGGCACATTCAGTCCATACTTTCCACATAAACTCTTGGGTGCCATCGATATTGATAAAGTGGTTTCTTCCAGTAAATTCACCTTGCTGTCCATGTCCGGTAATGACTGTCCTGATTTTAAAAGCCTCGCCATCCGCATTAAGCAAAACATCCCTTGCCTCGAATGACCGGTCGGCAATGATAGATGTGTAACCTTTGCTGTCAGGCCGCCATATCTGCTGTATGTCAAGTACATCACGCGGTGGAGTCCCAACAATAAACAGGAACCTGATGTCCATATCTTCCTGCCATTCCCCACCTCTTTCAACGGTCATCCTCTTCGTACCTTTTAATATTGGCAGGTAATCGGTAACATCGACCACCCAGGTTTTGCCATCCATTCCAAAGTCGAGCCAGATACCGTAAGGCGTAACAAACGACATGATCTCAAATTTCATAGGATACCTTTTATAATAATCCAATTCGGTTATCTCAACTGTTCCGGTTGAAACAACTTGCGTTGAGTCGATGGCTTCCCCTTCAGGATCATAAGTTACCTCATAACCAGCTTCCCAAAACTCATTCACTGAAACCGTATGAATACTGTCGTCCTTCATCGTCCCATATCTGGGGATAATCTCAAATTCCCTGACAATATTTGGAATATTGACAACAGGGTCTGTAACGATTTCATCGATAATATTCAAATCGTAATCACCTTGTGCAAAAGTTATGTTAGGGCGTTCGTTAGTTTCTAAAAAGCCCCTGTTAAGATTTTCACCACGATCATAAACCCAATACATATAACCATTGATCGTACCGGTTTTAGCATTAACAGAAGCATCTTGTGTTGCGTTTCCGTCAGCCTCATCAATTTTGTAATAAGCTACGAGGTTAGCATAGTCAGGGTGATTTGCATCGAGTGGTTTATACATCCACTCCTGAATAGTTGTTTCGCTTAATTCAGCATCCCATATCCTTACTTCGTCAATATTGCCATAATAATACCTGTTGCCACCTTGTGTATTTCCAATGATGAAATTTTGAATATCGATAAGCCGTGTTTTGTCGGTGCCTGAATGCCAGAGTGTACCATTGAGGTAAATCTTCATATCGCCGCTATTGGCATTTTTGGTAACAGACCAGTGATTCCAGTTGCCCTTGTAATTTTCAG
>JAUXBM010000142.1 GCA_030619415.1 Chlorobiota bacterium | reverse complement strand
GTATGCCATGGCAGTCTGAACAAAGTCGAGGATAAAGTTAATTTGCTCAATTTCCGTTTTTGGAAGCAATCTTGATCTGAAATAACGGTCGATGCTTTCCAGGGCTATATCCGAAAGTGGCGGTGGATAATAAACCGACAGTTCGCAATCAGGGTAACTTTGATAGAAATTCACCAAATTTTCGTTGTAACCAATGTTAATCTTTACATTTTTATGGTATAACTTTCTTTCTTTTTCCTTAATTGGTAACAGGGGGTTTTTCCTGATTATTAGAGAAACAGTTTGTAATTTTTCCGGGTAGTCAGCCTGGTAAGAAGTGATCGAATTCTTGTCTTTCTTCTGACCTTTAAAAGGAATCAAATAGTATTTTTTGTTGTTGTTAACCAGGTACGATTTGTAATATACCGGTACATCAAAGTTGACCATTAAATAGATATCATCCTGATCGTAACCCACTTTGGCATCGAAGCCGGTTTTTATCAGAGCAGTCCAGGTAAATAAGATGCGCTCGTTCAGGTTTTGAAAAAATACAGAGGACGCCTCCTGTAACAGTCTGATATAGCCCCAGCCGCTTAAGTTTTTCTCAGATGACTTATTGAACAAATCGTAAACGGAATAAAGCAATTCATCATTTTCAGCGTTATTGAGGAAAAAGGTGGCAATCTTTTTTTTCGACAGGCTGCCGGTGGATAGTGGTATAGTTTCAGTACGATACACACCAATCTTTAATCCATAAAAATCAATATTCGACCTTGTTTTAACTGCATTGTGCGTTTGATAACCATTTGGAACCATTTGAAACTGTATTTGCCTTCCTGTATCCTGAAGCATGGTTTTTCGGGTTCCGGGTGTTAGTTCTTTGTCTTTAATTGGTTTTGTGTCGATTTGTGGTTGCTTTACAGGCTTAGGGATTCCGGGCCTGACATCTTTCAATAATTTGAATTCCGTCCATGATTGCTCGAGAAACTCATAAAACACAGAGTCGTTGCTGCTTTTAAATGCCTGGAAATCATGTTGGCTGGTTTTCAGAAACTCATCAAAAGATTTTTGGAAATCACTTTTAAGTGTGTCTCCCTGGGCCAGTCCAGGTTTACTGACCGCAAACAGAAAGCCAAGCATCAAACAAAACCCGAAAAGGATTTTTGATTTCAACAGAAGATTAATTATTTGAGCCGGACTGATCATTTTGTGATTGCCATTTATTTAAGGATGATAAAACTTCCTGTTTTTGTTGGTTCGTTAATATACCATTTGTATTCCCCCTGTGGTAATCTATTTACGATTAGAACAAACGAATGTTCCTGCATATTGACTTCCTGCCTGAGAACGACGACTTCCTTATCGTTTATTACATAAAGTGTACCGAACTGATCAGAATTTGATTGCCAGACAAACCGAATGGATTCCCCGGCATTGATTTGCTCTTTCTCAACCGGTGATTTTAGCACAGTGCTGTCGTAGATTTTTATTTTGGCCAATACTTCCGGCTCGTCCATATAAAGTGTTGATGGTGTATCAGCCCGGCTTGTTGAATCAGCTTTCTCAGCAAACCGGGTTGTTCCCTCTCCTGACTTTCCCTGAAACTGAATAACCAGGTATATCCCAAATATAATTACAATGGATGCGGCAACAGGCAGGATATATTGCCGGTAGGTATAAAAAATGGATGCCTTCTCCTTTTTTATTGCGTCTCCAATCAGTTCCTTTAATTGAGCATATTCATTCGCTTCGCTATTTAATTCAGCCATGGCAACCCGCATATTCACAAGGCGTGCAAAATCTTCATCCTGCTTCATTCTTTGTTCAAATGCTGCCAGTGCTGATCCCGTTAAACTTCCGTCGATGAAATCCTCGATATAGCCAAGGTCCTTTTCGTTTATTTCCATAATGACTTTGTTAAGAGGTTATACTCAGGATGGTTGTTAAGCATATCCATGAACTTCGCAAAGCATCTTTTAAAACGCTGCCTGGCATTACCGGCAGTTATTTGCAAAGCAATTGCGATGTTTTCGAATTTGGTGTTTTCATTTGAATCTTCAGATGTCCCGCCAAATCCAAACCTCAGATCAATAATTTTCCGGCAGTTTTCGTCAAGACGGTTTTTTATTTCTGTAATAACCTGTAATGTGTCGTAATGATTGTCTTCAGGTACCTCTGGACGATCGTGTAATTCGATGGTGGTGAGTGGTTTTTTTCTGCGGTATTCTTTCAGACATACATTTCTGCAAATCCCGAAAAGGTAAGTCGAAAAAGTACTGTCCCCCTTGAATAATCCTTTCCTCACATTTAATATTGCCCGTGTCAGCCCCTCCTGAAAAATATCCTCAGGTTCCAGCCGCAATCCTTTAAAATTTTGAACCATGTTTTTGATACTGTCAAATTGTTCCTTGTAAATTCTATTGATAATCCGGGCATCATTCGTAAGGATTCCATTTATCAATTCATCCTGCGGGATGTGCCCGGTTTTATCTATTGGTACCTGATCTGGCTTATTTGTGACAGTATTCCGTTGCATTTAATTTTGGTTCCTCACAATCATTGGATGATGAAGCAATAACTTTTTTGGTCACTATTTCATGCAAAGGTAATTAAGTAAGGATTATTTAAAAGGACAGATGAATAAGGTGGGTTTCACAAATTTGTTAGCCCATGGATGAATCCGTGGGCAATTATTCATTCTATCCCTGCGGGATGTGGTTTCAAGAATTTGAGTCCCAAAGGGACGACTGATTAACAGCCATCCCAATTTATTGGGTGGCATTCATTGGATGGTAAAAAAAAGGCAACAGATTGATAACTGATGCCCCCTACATGAGAAAATATATTGATTGTTCCCTGATTATCAGGAATGATTTTATCTCCTGTTTACAATTAGTTTTGTAGAAATTGACTGACCGTTTTCGTCTTTTAATATCACATAATAGATCTCGCCAGGCAGGTCCCCGATATTCATTCTGCTTAAATCATCGAACTGCTTTACCAGTTGTCCCTGAGATGAATAAATATATAAATCATAATTCTGATTTAAATATTTGGGTTGAATGTTTAACCTGTCCGATGCCGGGTTCGGAAAGAGAATATCCGGGCGATTTTCAACAGTCGGCTTGCTGATGAAAGTAGGGCTATCAATTGAGTTTCCTGATTGTATCACTTCCATCGTAATGGAATTGTGAATAATTGCAAAAGCATAAATTTCATTGATGTCCCAGTCCTGGTGAGCAGTATATTCCACTTCAATCACTTTGGTCTGACCAACCGAATTCACACTTGCCGTATCAGAAAAGACAACTTTCCTGAAAACATCGTGGTGCAGGTCTTCGCCGTTTGGTGCGTTGTATTCAATTTCTTTTTCTGCCAGTCCTGAATATACCAGGATGGTTTCATTTTGAGAACCACTTACTCTTTCAATTTCGATAATCGCTTTGTAGGTATTCCCCGAAACCAATGCATTTGAGAGGGTGAGTTTATAATCAGACAATTTGCCAAGCTGTGCATCGATCTGCTCTGCCGACACCAAAGGATTTTGAACCGGAATAACATCACCCTGCATTACCATTCGGGGCGTACCGCCATAAACCCCATAAAAATTGGTTCGATGATCATTCTCTTCCTGATTGTGTTGGCTAAACAGACAGCTGGAATAAGGTGAACTCGGGTGATAAGCAATATGCAAAACCTGTGGGTAATCCTCTAAAACCTGGTAAAATGCTGGATTTCGTGATGAGCAAATGCCACACCGCGTATTGGTAAAATGTTCTATGATTACCTTCTTCTCAACCTGGGCCAGAATTGGCAATGTCAAAAAGGCAATTGTAAAAAGGGTAAAAAGTTTCTTCATGATATTTTGATTATAACTAATAGTCGTGAAAGCCTAACAATCCTTACTGAAGAATGATTAAAAATCAGGATTGTTGGGCCTCGCATAAACCATCTGCACAACATTGATGTTGCGTTGCAGAAATGAAGCCTCGCACGAGCAAAGATAGAATTCCCATTTGCGTATAAATGGTTCATCGAAGCCAAGCTCCTGTATGAAATTCAGGTTGTTATGGAAATTATCAAACCAGTTTTTCAGCGTTTGGGCATAACTGAGCCCCATCTCCTTCAGGTTATAAAGATTCAGGTTTCCAACAGAATTTATCGATTCATTGATTTTCGCAATGGAAGGTAAAAGTCCACCGGGGAAAATGTGTTTTTGGATCCATCCAACGTCCTTTCGGTATTGATTATACCGGCTGTCAGGAACAATGATTGCCTGCAAACCCAATACACCATTTGATTTCAAAAGCTGGTTTATCTTTCTGAAGTAGGCATTAAAGTATTTGTGACCAACTGCTTCGATCATCTCAATGGAAATTATCTTGTCGAACTTTCCACGTATCTTCCTGTAGTCCTCGAAAAGGATTTCAATTTGTTTTTCAAGGCCTGCTTTTTTAATTCTTTCTTTCGCAAGATGGAACTGTTCCCTGGAAATTGTGATTCCGGTTACCTTACAGCCATATTTCCTGGCTGCATGCATGGCAAATCCTCCCCAACCACAACCAATCTCAAGTAGGTGGTCATCTTGTGTTAATTTGGTAGCCCAACATAAACTATCATATTTTTGAATCTGTGCCTTTTCGAGGGAATCATCTTTATCAAGAAAAAGTGCACTCGAGTAAGTCATTGTCGGGTCGAGGAAACGACTGAAGAAGTCGTTGCTGAGGTCGTAATGTTTGGATATGTTTTTCAGGGAACCTTTCAGACTGTTTGGTTTGAACACATGCTGCAGTCTGTTTGAAATCTTTAAAAGATTGATGGGGTTGAATACTTTTCTGGTATCCGACATTGTTGGAATATATTCTATATTGCCTATCATGAAGGATATGACTTCGGTAAGATTTGAAGTTTCCCATTCATTGAGCATATAAGATTCACCAAAGCCAACATCACCATAAAGAACAATCCTTTTAAAAAATTGTGGATCATTTACATGTATATCTGCTTCAACTTCATTGCCATTTCCAAAAACAAGATTTGACCGGCCATTTTCTGTTATTGTTAGTTTTCCTTTTTTCATCCTGCTCAACAGGCCGGCGACTATTTTTCGGTATATCGGATTTGAGATCATTTGAAATGAGTTAGTTGTTAGTTTCTGCGCTTTTTGCTTAGAAGCTGTCTAAACTTGGTTTTTTAGAGGTATTATGATGTATTTTTTGTTTAGACAAGGCGGATTTGACGAGAATAGCACCAGCTATTTAAGGAAAATTCAACGAAGTATAAACGAAAAAGACGCATAATAAAATAAAAGTATCAT
>JAUXBM010000051.1 GCA_030619415.1 Chlorobiota bacterium | reverse complement strand
CCAAACGAGCTGACAAACCTGTTGCAAAAGTATTTATTGAAAGTGAGTGCTGAAGTAGCCTGACCGCATGAAGTATAAGGCATACCAATTAAATCGAAATAAGCCTGAAGCTTCCCATCTTCGCCCGGTGTTCCGTGAATGGCATTGAAGATACCATCAAATTTAACTTTGGCATGATTCAATTGAAGACTAAAATCAGTCTTGTCAATTTGAAATTTCACACCTTCCTGATCAGTATAATACCAATCCTCATGCTTAATAAACACCTGATAAGCTTTATACCGGTCCTTATCAAGGGATTTTAAAACCATCCGGGCACTGCCAACAGAAATATCATATTCTCCTGAGTTACCGCCGCAAACTATCGCTATGTTTTTCATTTAAAAGGGTTTAAGCCAAATTTGAATATGCCTATTAATTTTTACCTTTGCGGTGTTTTAGGCAATATTTTTGGTCGGACAAAGTTATGTGAATATGTTTTTTTTGCAAGGCCAACACGCTATTAAATAACCACCAATGGGTTTCTTTTATTTTTTAGGCAGAAAGAAATTTTATATTCACTTTCTTATTGCGATAGTTCTTGCCATTGTTTTGCTTTGGGCAGCCCTGTACTCGCTTAACATTTTCACGCGTCATGGCGAAGTATATATTGTTCCTGATTTTAGCGGATTAACAGTTGCCGAATTAGAAGAACAGAACTACGATGATTTTTTCGATTTGCGTGTTATTGATTCAATTTACGACAAAAATGCTGGGAAAGGTTCCATCATCCAACAGCATCCCCTGGCAGGTTCTAAAGTAAAACAAGGAAGGCATATATTCCTGACCATTGTATCGGAAATGCCTGAAACGGTGATCATGCCTAACCTGAAAAATCTCTCGTTGCGGCAGGCGCTGGTTACGCTTGAGTCGATGGAATTACCGGTTGGCTCACTTGATTACGTGAATTATTTTGCGCGCAATGCCGTTGTTGATCAGACAATTGATGGTGAACCTATTGAGCCCGGAACAGAAATTTTAAAAGGAACCAGTATTGACCTGGCAGTTGGGAAGGGTGATTTACATATTTCGGTTGCCGTTCCAATATTAATAGCATTGAAAAAAAGCGACGTTAAAAAAGCACTTCATTACGCTTACCTTAACGTGGGCAGGGAATACTTTCTTGACAGCAGCGATTCGAGCCACCTGAGGGCATACAAAACCGATCCTGATCCCTTTAGTGATGAATCCTTAAAGCTCGGAGAAAAAGTAGATGTTTGGTACCGTTCTGATGAAAATTTCGATTTTGACAACTACCTTAAACAATTTAATCTCGATTCGTTGGTTATTGAAACATTGATCAGGCAAAATATCATTGAATAGAATGTTCAGGAGATTTATATTATTGATCACTTTTACGGCTTGGTTCGCTGGATTTTACGGGCAGGAAATCCTGACAGGCCTCCAGGTGAATGAGGTGGTAAAACATGCGTCAGATAACCCGGCTGAAACCGGGAAGAAATGCAATTGCGATAAGGTGAGAACAGAATCGGTGGAGCTTCCTTTTTACGATGACTTTTCCGTTTCACAGGTTTATCCTGATGCATCTAAATGGATAAATAGCAATTCTATTTATGTCAATCAGGATTTTCCCTACTTACCTCCAAACCTAAAGGCAGCTACATTCGATGCAATTAATAGTGTGGGCAAGGTTTACGAGAATGCCGAATGGATCGCTTTTGAGGCAGACGTTATGACATCCGTTCCAATCAGAACAGATTCTGCTTTCAGCCCGATCATTAAAGCACTTGGCCCTGATGATGGCCTGTATTTAAGCTTCTTCTACCAACCACAAGGCATGGGCGATGAGCCGGAACCCTGGGATACGCTGTTGATTGAGTTTTCGTACCTGACCGGCGATACAATATATTCTCATGTAGATTCGATTGATGTTCCTGTCAGCTACTACCTCGAAACCCCTAATGATACACTTAAACCAGGAACCATAGTGAGTCCCCCGATTGGTTGTGACACAGCCATTGAGATGATCAATTTTCAGTTTTTGACCTGGGATGATTGGATTATGGTTCCCTGTGATTCTGTGTTCATACCTCAAGTCGGCTGGGAGAAAAGATGGGATGCGACGGGAATGAAGTTGCTCGAGTTTCAGGAAATTCATGGCAGCAGTTTTGTCCAGGTAATGTTACCCATCTATAAATCGGAAGAAGACACTGTTTTCTTTTGGGATAATTTTCAGTTCCGTTTCCGAAATTATGCGAGCATCGCCAACGACATCATCCCCTCGTGGAGAAGCAACGTGGACCAGTGGAATGTGGATTATATCTATTTCGATTACAATCGAACCGCTGCCGACACCATGTATAGGGATTTATCCTTCACGCAAAGGGCTCCCTCATTCCTCCGTGATTATCAATCGATGCCATACCGTCAATACATCGTTGACCCCTATAACAATACGGTTGATGAGTTCAATATGTATATCAGTAATCTTGATAGCATTGGTCATAACTCTTTTTACCGCTACGAATTCCAACAGGTTGGTGGATCAGATAATTACAAGTCGCAAGGAAATAATTTTAATGTGCCAAAAGCATCTATCCAGGAAGAGGATTTCTTTCTTGACGTATTTTATTTCCCACAAAATGTGGTTAACGACACCACCTCTTATGTAATTAAGCATTATATCTCCGACTCATCAGATGCGAATATTCTTGTTGATTCGGCCAGCTATCACCAGGGCTTTTACAATTATTTTGCCTACGACGATGGCACCCCCGAATTTGGATACGGGCTTGAGCCGGCAGGCGCCTTTTTGGCTTACCAATTTACCTTATCAACCTTCGACACGCTAAGGGGTGTGCAAATGTATTTTAACAAAACACTCGACGATGCCAGTGTTAATTTCTTTAGCCTGCTGGTTTGGAGAGACAATAACGGCGTTCCTGGCGAATTGATTTATGAAATGGCAAGTCAGAAACCAAAATGGGAGGATGGCCTCTATGTTTTTTATCCATACATTTTTGATGAACCACTGCTGATGCCTGCCGGTAAATTTTATGTTGGATGGCAGCAATATACCGACGGAAGTCTGAACATTGGGTACGATGCCAACCAGGATTATGGAGACAAAATATTTTTCAAAATCGAACAAGCGTGGCAGAATAGCATATTTGATGGCTCACTGCTTATCAGGCCTGTGATTGGACCCGAAATGATTGTGGATATTGAAGAAACCAGGTTTGTGGAAATGGCTGAAAAATTCAACGTTTACCCCAACCCTGCTTCTACTTTTTTCTCCATTGATGAGCAAAGCATTAAAACCAACGCTTTCACCCAATTAACTATTTATAATATTTTCGGAAGTGCGGTTCTAACGCAAGTCGATGAAATCTGCAAAGTGGATATCAGTGCGTTACCCGCCGGAATGTATATTGTTAGAATTAACAGCTATGGCAAAATGCACACTGCTAAATTATTGATCAACCGCTAAAAATGGAAGATCAAAAAGATACCATCGAAGAAAACAACGAATTATTTGAGCATTTCAGGGTAGTTGCCGATCCGGGACAATCGTTGTTGCGTGTTGATAAATTCCTTCTTCATCACATTCCTCAAATTTCACGAAATAAAATCCAGAATGCAGCGAAAGCAGGAAACATCCTGGTAAATGAGAAGCCCGTAAAATCCAACTACAAAGTGAAGCCTCATGACGAGGTTTCTATTGTTCATGCACATCCTCCACGCGAAGTTGAGATCATACCTCAGCAAGTCGCATTAAACATTGTTTATGAGGACAATGATGTGATGGTGGTAAATAAACAGGCAGGTTTGGTTGTCCATCCCGGCCACGGAAATTATGAAGGAACATTGCTTAACGGGCTTGCTTATTATTTTGAAAAATCAGGTCAAACAGCAGTTGACAATAAATATGGGTACCTGGCTCACCGAATCGATAAAAATACAACCGGCTTACTCGTTATTGCCAAAAATGAAACAGCACAGGCAAAGTTGGCCAAACAATTTTTTGATCATACTGTTGACAGAACTTATGTGGCCCTTGTATGGGGAGATATTGAACTGGCAGAAGGTACAATTGAAGGGCATATCGGCCGGAGCCTGAAGGACAGGCGCGTGATGACTGTTTTCCCGGATGGTGAATACGGCAAAGAGGCAATAACTCATTACAAAGTTTCGAAGCGGTACGGATATACCACGCTTGTTGAATGCAAATTAGAAACAGGCCGGACGCACCAGATACGCGCCCATCTTAAATATCTTGGGCATCCCTTGTTTAACGATGAGCGATATGGTGGGAACCAAATATTAAAAGGAACCACATTTACGAAATACAAGCAGTTCATCCATAATTGCTTTAAGCTTATTCAGCGGCAATCGTTGCATGCCAAATCAATTGGGTTCACCCACCCCGTAACCGGGGAAAGACTTTTTTTTGAATCGGAATTACCCGAAGATTTTAAATTGGTTCTCGAAAAATGGGATGGTTATGTGCAATACCGGCAATTTAACGACAATGATGGTACAACTGGCTAATACCAAAGCGAGACCTTTGCAAAATACCCCATTTTGTCATCCTAATTGAAATGAAGGATCTTTACATCGCAGTTTTTCAGAACGTTAGGATTCTTCACTGCGTTCAGAAAGACAATCTTAAGAAGTTTTGCAAAGGTCTCAAAACGATCAAATGAAAAAGCCCCAGGGTTTATCTTTGAACAATACCCCCCTATTTATAAAGTAACGCTTTGAGTATCACGGCCTGACCGTCAGTTTTAATTCTTATCAGGTATAAACCGGCTACATTCTGACCCAAATCAAGGGTAATGGTCTTGCCTTCTGAAGAAATGAATATAAAATCAGCCTGCTTACCAAAGGCATCCAAAACAAGGATATCGATATCATCAGGCACCGGTTCCCTGAAAATAATATTGAATTTACCGGTTGAAGGGTTCGGCGCAAGCTTTGTCAACACGCTTATGTATTCTTTAACACCGGTGGTGTCAAGATTAGTACCTTTTAATATCTCAATACCAGAGTTCTCTGGATCCAGCCAGGGTTGTAACTGGTTACCAGGATCGGCTCCATTCGTAGCCCAGCTATAGCTGAATTTTCCGTAATAATCAGGACGATCGTTGTTGATACAATCTGCCCTCCCACCCGAGAGAAGTCCAACTATGTTTCCTGCCGGATCAAATATGGGCGATCCGGATGATCCGGGTTCAGTAACGCCAAAACCTGATACTGTTTCAGTCCACCTAACTTCCCAGTATTTCCCATTCGGGTCGGGCGTTGGATTGAGGTAATTGGTTGAAACCAATGCATCGGTATAAGTTGATATCATTTGTAAATCACCTTCAGGATGATGAATGGTAACACCCGAAGGTGAGTTTTCTCCGTTTCGGTTCCATCCATTGAAGTATGGATTGTAGTCTTCAGGAATGGCATCATTCAATAGTACCAATTTAAAGTCAGAACCAGCGTTTGTGCTTGATTTAGCATGGGCGATGAGTGTAGATCCCGATAAACTTTTACTTATGGGTTCGGAGGATGGCATTTCACAATCATTCGATTCGTATTGAAAGTCGAACACCCAATTGGCATAATCTGTTAAAGATGAATTCTCCCCGCAGTGGTTGGCTGTTAGCATATAAGGCGTTGCATCCAGGTTGGCATTGTTAACCAAGGCACCTGTACACCAGTAAAGTTTGGTTCCTTCGGCCACAAGAATCCTTGTAACTCCCCTCTTCTCATTTTGCCAGTCAGCACCTTCAGGACAATTCACAAGAATCTCGCAAAAGTCGGCATCACCAAAATCACGGGAAGAATTGGCCAATACCGAAACGCCGATTCCTCTAATTCCAAAAGGAATAACTCTCTCGGTATATTGTGTACTGAATTCAACGACGATCTCATTGTCATAAATAAATTCGGTAGCGAGATATTTACCATTGTTCATGTTGGTAAATGCACCCAAAACAACAGTTCGGTCCACGTTATAAATAAACAACTGCTCATTATTTCGAAGAGCAACATCCTGAAAATAAACATTTAAGGCTTTTGCATTTTCACGCGATATACCAATTCTCCATGTATGAGTCCCCGCTTTTACTGTCTCCCAAATGCCGCGGCCCATTTCCTCTTTTTGAAATGGGATGATATAACCGGCATATAAAGCTGTTGGGCCTGAAATTTCAGATTCCGGATAAAAAGCTTCATCTACAGTTTGGTCGAGTAAAACAAAAGGGGTCTTATCTGTAAACTGATATTGTTCGGCAACAGCTTCTCCCTCCTGATGAATTTGGCTGAAGCCAACTGGTAACAGTCCTGTGATCAGGAATACAATTAGTAAGGTTTTCTTCATTTCTAAAATCAAGGTTTACTTGGTTAGCGATAATTTCTTTACGACCTGATTTTCTCCATCATCAATCACCACAAAATAGAGGCCCTTCTTTTGATTCTGTATATCAATTACAAATGTATGCTTTGATTTTATGAGATCGGTCTCTTCAATTATTTGCCCGGCGGCATTGCTAATCCTAACTGAGACCGGTTGATTACCTGCTTCTGCAAATTCAACAACAAAGATGCCTGTTCCCGGATTTGGATATATCCTGAAATCATTGGGGCCATTGAATTCTTCCAGGCCTACCCAGTCAACAAGAATATAATCGTCTATAGTGAGTGTACTTTGTCCGACTCCGTTTTCAACAGTCAGTGAAACCGTAAAGGCACCTCCTTCATTATAAATAATGTCAGATGGATCCTGGAGGTTTGAGGTATCAGGTGTTCCTCCTTCAAATGACCATGCCCAGGAAGTTGGTTCGCCCGAAGAAAGGTCTGTGAAATTAACCGTTTCACCTTGAGTTATATGCGATTTATCAGCTTCAAAGTCAGCCCCTGGCAACACACCGCCCACTATTATATAATTCTCTTTGATAAGCGTATCGGACCCACCCAAATTAGAGGCTATTAAAGTAACATTGTAAACACCTGTGTTATTATATCGAACTGTTGGGTTTTGTGCAGAAGATGTTGCCGGCGACCCACCATCAAATTCCCAGTACCACTCTGTTGGATTGTTTTCCGACAGATCGGTAAAGTGAACAGAAGCCCTTTCTGGCACTGTCGTATCATCAGCAATAAAATCAACCACCGGAGCAAGCATGGCATTGATATAAATATAGTCTTCCCTTAATTCGGTGTCTTCGCCATCCGCATTTATTACGTGTAGCGATACATCAAAATAACCGGTGTCTGCATAAACGATGTATGGATCTTGAGTGGACGAGGTATCAGGATCACCACCTTCAAAAAGCCATTCCCATTCCATTATACCAGGACCTGATTGGTCGAGAAACAGAACTGTATCACCTTGCGTTATGTTAGACGCGAATGTCATAAAATCGGCCTCCGGCGGAATGATCTCCCATGAAACGCCCGGCAATTTTTCAATACCCGTTTCATCAGCATCGAGCCATGGTTTTAACTGTGTTGCATTGGTCGTCCCGTTTTGATCCCATGAATACCAGATTTTACCATACCAGGCTGGTGAAGGATTATCACAAGAATTCGAAGCATAGCCACCAGTCAGGTCTCCCATGATGAACCCATTTGCATCAAATATGGGTGATCCAGAAGACCCACCTTGCATGATCGATCTGCCATTTGCGGTTTCCGCCCAATTAAGTCTCCAGTGCGAAGGAAGCCCGTTCCACCACGTACTCGACATTAAGGGGGTATCGTAGGTACTTATCTTTTTTATATCGCCGGCAGGGTGATGAATACCAACGCCGCTTTGTGCATCTTCGTTGCTGTTTGTCCTGTTCCAGCCATTGTAAAACACATCATAACTATCAGAAATATCCGAGTTGAATTCTACGAGGAAAAAATCAGAACCATCTTCAGCCTCTACACTCATATCGCGTGCGAGCAAAGAACATCCGGTTTTTGAATTGCTTCCCGAATTATTACCTTGGCAATTATCGGCCTGGTAATTAAAGTAAAATATCCACTGGTTCAAATCGGAAGTGCTTGCACCATGGCCACAATGCGCAGCAGTTAAAAAATAAGGTGTCCTGTCGTTGCTTGTATTATTTATTAAAGATCCGGAACACCAATAATAGCTGCCCCCAATTCTTATTGAAATACGTGCCACTCCTTTTATCTGGTTTTCCCAATTATCGCCTTCTTCGCAGGCTACATTAATCATGCACCACCATGAGGCACGATTTCTATCGAAGCGATACGCAATATCGCGATAAGCATATGCCAGTTCAGAGATAGTCACACGTGCTTTTTCAGAGACTGTTAACGGTTCGAAATATTCCAGTATTACCCTATCACCCTGTATGAATTCTGTTGCGAATAACTTTTCTGAAGGATTATTTTCACGCGTAAAAGAACCGATTATCTGATCCTTGCTCTCATTATATAAAAACAATTCCCCACCTTCAGGAATAAAAAAATCGGTATAATAAACACCAAGCGCCAATGCATCCTGAACCGTTATTTCGAGGCAGCAGATTCGGCCAACCCCTTCAATGGTAGTCCACTTACCCGATTCCAGTAAATCAATATTTGCTGCTACAGAAATACCCATTCGTCGTGGTGAAGGACGATCTAAATTATCATTAATCAAGTCCTCTTCCCAAATGGGCTTCATTTCTGGTTTATCCAATTCTAAGGTCGGGCTATCCTCAATCTGGAACATGAGACTATAAGGCGTACCGCCCCGACTCTCCTGTGCGCTCGTTTCGAATATCAACCCAAAAAGAGCAATCCCAATTATCAGCGTAATAAATGTTTTCATGTGATTGTTTTTTAGAAATAATCATTCTTCCTGTTTGAACTGACGGGTTAACCCGTCAGTTCAAAAACTTTTCATGTTTACAAGGGTTATTTAACAAATGTGTTTGGCGCAAAGTTAACGAATAATAAATGCGATGAATGATACAGGGCTGTATATTCTACGCTGACCAACTCTCAGTTTACTTTTCTTTTGGTGAAGGAAATCACCTACTT
>JAUXBM010000162.1 GCA_030619415.1 Chlorobiota bacterium | reverse complement strand
TGATTATTTATGATGACATAATGCGCATCCATAAACTTCATTTCCATCACCATGGGTGCCCTGGGAAAAGGCCGCCAGTATGGCTGGCTTGTATAAATCTCATAAATGGTGTCCACCTCAACTACATCTGTTTTGTAAATGTAGGCCAGGTTCGAATATTTGCTTACTACATAAAAACCGGCCCGGCCATTGAGGTTTTCCAATAACTGATCAAAATAATTTTTGTCGTCAATTTCCTGCATTGCGAGCAAATCCACATCGAGGTCATTTATAATTTCGCTTACATAGTCAACAGTGGTTTGACCATTTTTCGGAAACCATTCAATATTCCATGTCAAAACCTCGAAAGTAGAATCGCTGCCAAAAGCGGGTATTTCTAATTCTTGTGCATTCGAAAGGAATGTAGTTAATAAAAGGGCAATGAACAGAAGGGGCTTTTTCAATCGGCTATATTATTTAAGATCAGGATTTCTCAATGGTAACAGAGGTTAAAAGTACTGGAATTAATATAAGCAGAAAACGATTCATTAAATCTTTCTTCTTATCTTGTCATCAAATATAAAACTATGGCAAACGTAAAACTTGAATTTGAAAGACTGGAATTGCTCACCAAAAAGAGCAGGTGGAAACTGTATTTCGTAATTGTAGCTGAACATCCTGATGACAATGACAAGATGTTGGTTACCCAAATACCTTCAGCGGGTGGCGACTATTTTAAGCTGAAGAAAAAATCAGGGAATGTTGTCGAATTTGAGCCTGAATCCAGTGATGGAGGTGTTGATGGACTGTTCGTCCTCGAAAGGGATATGCCTGCCGACAAGAGGCTTAAGGTGAGGGCCTTTTTGATGCATAGCCGGAAATCGGCAAGGCAAATGGGTAATATCCTCTCGGATGTTCAGGGCCAGCTGGGGACAGATGTATTCGGAACAGTGAGTAATCTCCTCGGCTCGGCATCCCCATGGCTGGTGGTAGCAAAATCTGCTTTCTCGCTGATCGGTGGCATTTTGAAAAACATAAAAGACCGTGACTTCGGTTATTTGAGCATGGATGAAGAATTCGGCATTGAGTTTGAAGAAGGTAAAAAAGAGCTTGACCGTACGAATAAATTTACAACGGGTGAGGCAAAACTCAGGTGGAGCTGGAGAGTTAGAGAATAAATACTACAGTAATGGCGACTTCAGTCGCCAAAATAGAGGCAGTTAAAACCGCCAGAAAATTGAGGCGACTGAAGTCGCCTGTACAGCATGAATATTATACCGTACAAACCGGGTGATTATGCGCTTTTAACAAAATTGTGGGGGGAGGCTGGGCTACCCTATAAATCAGAAGGTCGCGACAGCAAAGAGAAAATTGAAAAGGAAGTCAAACTTAATTGTAACCGGTTTTTATTTGCTGTTTTAGATGGGAAATATGTTGGCGCTGTTTTAGCCACACACGATGGCCGCAAAGGATGGATTAACCGCGTGGCCGTTCTCCCCGAATTCCAAAGAAGGGGAATTGCCCGAAAACTTGTGGAAGCCGCAGAGCAATGGTTGGATGATCAGCAGATCGGCATTGTGGCTTGCATGATTGAAGGTTACAATGATGAATCATTTGAAGTTTTCAGGAAACTTGGTTATATCCCTTTTGAAGGTATGCGGTATTTAACGAAGAGGAAGTTTCCGGGGATTT
This sequence comes from Chlorobiota bacterium, assembly GCA_030619415.1. Classification (GTDB taxonomy): domain Bacteria; phylum Bacteroidota; class Bacteroidia; order Bacteroidales; family F082; genus JAADID01. The sequence continues at coordinate 3,151 of JAUXBM010000162.1, read as the reverse complement.
AACTAGAAAATTGACCTAACGACCGAAGGCCATACGGCTTCGCTTCAGAAGTCCGTATGGATTTCTAATTATACCAACCCAGCTTCTTTCTTCAACTGATCGGTCCATTTCTGAATACGTTCTATGGTAAGTTCAGCCTGCCGGTCTTCATCTAAAGCCAATCCAAAAAACACTTTTCCATCATACCCGTCCGAGTCGGTAAAGCGGTATCCTTCAATTGACCATTCACCAATATGATGTACATTGGCTTTAATCATTTCTTGCTTGAAAACCCCCAAAGCGTCAACATAATGATCCGGGTAAAGCACCTGATCGCCAAGTCCGTAAAAAGCCAAATATTTTCCCGAAAGGTCATATTTGCTGACAGCAGCAAAAAACCGGCTCCATTCGTTGTCGTCTTTAACATCCGTCCAGATTTCGGCTCCAATGGTGGAACCGCCAAGTATAATCAGATGATAATCAGCAATTGTTGAAACATCAAAACTTACGACATCAAACATATCGATTTGTCCGGAAGGGAACATGGCGTTAATCTTCTCAGCAGCGCGTTCAACGTTACCGTTTTTTCCCCAGAATAACAAAACAACTTTCTTCATTGCAGGCATTTATTTCTGCCCGTAAAGGTAAAATTTATTGACAATAACTATATTTAGATTTTAATTTTTTTCGTGGATGTTATAATCATAATGTTCATCGATCAAACCGGCCGAAACAAATGATGCTTTTATGACGATTGGTCTTTCTTTTTCCAGAGTGTATCAGTAAAGTATTCGTGATCATCCAAAAAGTGTTCAATCACGTCAAATCCCTGCCCATTGGCCAGGTGTTCAAGTTCTGTAAGGCTATACTTTTTAGAGACTTCCGTATGAATAAATTCGTCTTTTTTAAACTGTACTTTCCATTGCAAATCCGCAAAATTTACGAGCTGTTCTTTTAGCGATATAAGGTAGCTCAATATCTCACCTGTTTCGGGTTCGTAAAGGGTGTAATGTTTGAAATTATCCAGGAGAAAATCTGCGCCAAGTTCGCGGTTCATCCTTCGCAACAAGTTTAAATTAAATGAAGCCGTAATTCCGTGCGGATCATTATAAGCATTGATGATGATCTCCGGATCTTTTTTTAAATCAGCCCCCAACAAAAACAAATCCCCTGTTTTGAAGTTTGATGCCAATTTCTTCACAAAATCCTCGGCTTCATTCAAATGAAAATTACCGATGTTCGATCCCAGGAAAAGGGTAATATTTCGTCGGTCATCGAACCGGGTCATCTGTTCCAGCGCACCGAAATAATCTGTATTTAAAGTATGCACTTTCAAATTTGGAAACTCCTTTTCAAGATTGGCTGAGAACTCTTCAAGAATGTTCTGCGATATATCAACCGGGAAATAGGTAAAGTCAGCACCCCCCTCTATAAACCTGCGCAACAGAAGTTTGGTTTTGGTACCATCGCCGGCACCAAACTCGATGAGGTTGAAGGGTTTTTCGAAAGCATCCATTGCCTGGCAAATCTCATCGCGCTGTTGCGCGAATATTTCAATCTCACTTCGGGTCAGGTAATATTCGGGCATCTCCATAATCTGCTGGAAAATGCGGTCGCCTTCTTCATCATAGAAATATTTCGATGGAAGTGATTTTCGTTCCTTTCCCAGGCCCTGTTTTACATCAATTGCGAATTGAGATCGTATCGTTTTAGTCGTTTCCATTTAGTCGTTTCTTATACTCCGAAAATTTTGTTTGGATTTTTTTATAGCCCAGGGTTTAAACCCTGGGCTACATTTCCTGGGTTAGATTGTTTTTCACCTGGCCAGCCTGATCCCGTTGAACTGCCATCGCTCCCAGGGGTGAAAAAAATTGCGGTAAGTTGGGCGGCTGTGCCCTGGTGATGTAGCGATTGATGCTCCCCTGAGTACCATCTGGCTGACCATAAACTTACCATTGTATTCGCCAACAGCTCCTTCGGCCTTTTGAAAACCGGGATAAGGCAAATAAGCGCTGTTGGTCCACTCCCAGCGTTTCCCCCAGTTAATTTTTTCAGAAGCTGTTTCCCACTCAAACTCAGTAGGCAAACGCAGTTTTTTCCATTCGGCAAATGCGAAAGCTTCATAAAAACTGGTGTGCTTTACGGGTTCATCAGGATGAACCGGTTTTGGGCCTTTCAATGTATAATTCATCCATTGTCCGTTTGTTTTCTGCCAATACAGAGGTGCCGTTATCCGCTCATCATTTACCCATTTCCATCCCTCATCGTGCCAGCAATTAAAATCCTGGTATCCACCCTGGTCGATAAATTCAATGTATTCCTGATTGGTTACCAGGTTGTTGGCTATCTCAAAATCGTGGAGATAGACTTTGTGCTTTTCCAGTTCATTGTCATAACAAAAACCATCGCCGTTGTAACCAACTTCGTAAATTCCTTCCTTGGTTTTAAGCCATTTGGTATCGCCCTGCTCCACAGTTTCTACCAATGGCAAATCGCCATCATATTTTGCAAATAATGGATTCAGGCTAAAGGTATATTTTAAGTCGGTCCAGAATAGTTCCTGGTGTTGCTCCTCATGCTGACAGCCCAAAACGATCAGCTCTTCTGCAACTTCATTTTTTATGTTTTTTAAAAACCGGGCCATCGCTTCATCAACATATTTCCGGTAGTTATATACCTGCTGTACCGTGGGCCTGGTTAGATCGCCTCGCTTGTGCCGGGTTACCCTGTCGCCTGCATTGTTATAGTATGAGTTAAAGATAAATGCATAATTGGGATGAAAGGTTTTGTATGCCGGATCATATTTTTCCAGCACAAAGGTTTCGAAAAACCAGGTTGTATGGCCCAGGTTCCATTTCGGCGGGCTAATAATGTCGATGGGTTGCACGATGTAATCTTCTGTTGCGAGCGGTTTAAAAATCTGTTCTGTGTATTTTCGTACGGCATTAAATCGCTCTAGTAATACTTTATTCATGGTTGTGTTGTAAGGGATGAACTTAACGGATCAGCGATTGGCTTTTACCGGACCACAATATCGTTAGTCGGTAAATAGCCTATCCTCTTACAAAGCTATTAAATCCATACATTTGGCCAAATTTATTTTCATAGATGACGCTCAACGAAACCGTTGTTCTTATTGGGTTTTTAGTCCTGATCATCGTGATGCTGATGG